>CAYPDP010000005.1:0-48117 GCA_964409555.1 Candidatus Woesearchaeota archaeon
AATGTTGTTTATGAAGCTCTAGAAAATAATACAACACCTCCAGCTAATAACCCTGTAGGAAATACTGGTGGTTCAGGTGGAGGAGGAAGTGGAGGTTCTGGAGGAGGAGCTTCACCAATTACAAATACAAATGCAGGAACTCCAGATGTAGTTGTTGGACAGCAGAGAAAAAATACAGATAAAAAAGTTTCAGGAATTAATTCTGGAAATGAAACAGAAGTTCTGAAAAAGAAAAAGAAAAATACTTCAACATTAAATTCAAAAATATTTATAGGAATAATAATTTTATTTATTTTAGGAGTTCTAGGATTTTTAATTTATTATATTTCTAAGATTAAAAAGAAAGATAATTATTTAGATGTTAAGAGGAAAGAATTTTTGATGAAGAATAGAAACAATTATAAATAACTTTTTCTTAATTTAAATATGGATAATAGACAAGGTTCTTTAACTTTGATGAATTGTATTTTTAGCTTAGTCTATACTCCAATTAAACAGGCCTTAATTTAATTCAATTTTCTTTTTTGGATTTGAATTGGTAAGGACTATTTCTTAATTAATTTAAATTTGAAAAAGTATTGAAATTTTAAGGTTAAAATAAAAAATGAGAAACCTTATTGAATCAAAACTTGATGAAAGAGCAGATGTTGAGATTGAACTAAGTTATTTGACTGAAATAACTTTGAGATTAGAATATGAACTGAACAATGTTATTAATAAAATAAATTAATTTAGTTGATTAAAGATAATCGTCTTACTTGAGAGTATGCTATATTAAATTTCAATTAATTAATAACTTTTACCAATATAAACCCAATAATCTGCTTGCTTTCCAGAAATTATACATTTTTTATTTTTTATAGGTGGTTGATTTAAAGGTCTATTAAGTGTTTTTACACCTTTTGCTTTTTCTTTTAAAATTTCTTCAATTTCTTCTGAATTTTTTAGAGGAACAAGAACAATTTTCTTTTCTTTTATTTTTTTTAAAACATCTTTAAGTGTTTCTGATTTATCAATATTTGATTTAAGAATATTATTTGCTTTTTCAAAAAGTTTTTCTTGTATGTCTTTTAAATTATATTCTATACTTTTTTCAAGATTTTTTATTTTTACTGGTTCTTTTTTCCCAGTATCTCTTCTTACTAATATAATTTCTTTCTTTTCAATATCTTTGGGCCCAATTTCAATTCTTAATGGAATTCCTTTTAATTCCCATTCATTAAATTTATATCCTGGAGTTATTTCAAGACGATCATCTAAGATTGGATTGTATTTTGATAATTTTTTATATATTTCTTTTGCATTTTGAAGAATATCTTTATTTTTCTCGAATTTTATTGGTAGGATTACTATTTTATTTGGAGCAATTTTTGGAGGTAAAACTAATCCTTTATTATCTGAATGTAATGCAAACATAACTCCCAACATTCTTGTAGAAATAGCCCATGTGTTTTGCCAAGCATATTGTTCTTTCCCTTTTTTATCTAGAAATTTTATGTCATATGCTTTTGAAAAATTTTGACCATCGTGATGAAAATCAGGGCCTTGTATTGATTTTCCATTAGGAAGATAACTTTCAATTGTTAAAGTATATTCTGCTCCTGCAAATTTTTCTTTATCTGTTTTTTTCCCTATTAATCCGGGAATTGCTAAATAGTTTTCTAAGATTTCTTTATACATATTTATAATGGGTATAGCTTCTTTTTCAGCCTCTTCTTTTGTTGCAAATACTGTGTGTCCTTCGTTAAAAATAAATTCCCTTGTTCTAAAAAAAGGAACAGGATGTTTGAATTCCCATCTTATAACATTGCTCCATTGATTATATTTTAAAGGTAAATCTCTCCAAGACCTAATCCATTTAGAGAATGAGTCATACATTATAGCCTCAGATGTTGGACGAATGGCAAGTCTTTCATTTAATTTAGTATTTCCAGCATAAGTAACCCATGCAACCTCAGGAGTAAATCCTTTGACATGTTCTTGTTCTTTTTTAAGCAATTTTTCTGGTATAAGCATTGGGAAGTAAACATTCTTAACACCCATTTTTTTTATTTTTTTATCCACTTCTTCTTTAATTTTTTCCCAGATTGCCCAAGCAGTTGGTTTAAAAACTATACACCCTGAAACACTCGTATAATCTGCTAATTCTGCTTTTTGTATTAATTGTTGATACCATTCACTAAAATTTTCTTCTTTTTTAAAACTCATACCTTTTTGTGAATCTTTATTTTTTGAATTTTTTTCTATTGGATTTTTGTTTTTCATTTTATATTTAAGAAATAAGAGTTTAAAATGTTTTTTGAATATTAATTGATTAATGTTTCATTTAATTTTTCTTGAGAGATTTTGTTTATACTTGATTTTATATAATTTGATTCTAATGCAAAACCAAGGCTTTCTCCACTTCCTATTTTAAAATTATTTATTCCAATGACTTTTCCCTCTTTGTTTATTAAAGGTCCTCCAGAATTTCCTGGATTTAATGCCGCATCTGTTTGTATATATGCATTTATTTTATTTGGACCTGGTCTGTTAATTGCAGATATAATTCCTTCTGAAACACTGAATTGTAATCCTAAAGGATTTCCTATTGCAATAACTTTTTCTCCTATTTGAATTTTATTAGAATTATCTAAATTTAATTTTTTATATTTTCCATCTATTTTTAGCAAGGCTATGTCTAAATTTCCATCATAGCCAATAAAATTTGTAGTTAATACTTTTTGATTAGAAGTTATTGCCTGAATTTCTTTTCCCCCAACTAAAACATGAGCATTAGTCACGATATATCCGTCTGGAGTTATTATGAATCCTGTTCCCTGACCTACATTAGTTCTTATTGTAACAACTGATTTTATTACCTCCTCAATTATTCCTGAAAAATCTTCTCCTGCTGAAGCTTTTAGCAAAGTTATATCTTCACCAATTGTTCCAATTTTTAAATCAAGAACATCAGTTGTTTTTTTCAAATCACCTTTTGTTTGAATTAAATTTTCAGATAAGGTACTTATTTTGCTGTTTGTATCAATTATTTCTTTTTTTAGAGAATCATAATCTTTAGTTTGTTTTACCATTAATCCATAAAATAAAATACTATTAACAATCATAAAAATTATAACTAGTGTGCTGAAACTTCCAAGAATGATTTTGTGATGTCTTTTTAATCTCATTTTATTTGTTTTAATATTTATTAATTTAATATATCCTAACATATAAAAACTTTGTTTTTCTTCTTTTTTTAGGCTCGTCGTTCAATGGACAGGATATCAGGTTTCGGCCCTGAAGATGAGGGTTCGACTCCCTCCGAGCCTGTTTAGTTTATATTGATTAATTATAATTATCTTTTAAACTATAAAAAATTTTATAATAAATGGGAGAATATAAACCTAATACTTATTTTGAATGGAATAATCCTGATATGGCTCTTTTGATTTCTGAGGCAACACTTGATTTGGATAGTTATATATTTAAAAAGAAATCAGATGTAAAATCAATTGAAACTCTTGCAGAAATGTTAGAAAAAGTTAGTAAAAGAAAATTTATTGACCCTACAACATCTAATTTAATTGTGAAATCAGTTGGAGAAAAATATTTTAAATTAGGTCATACTGATGAGATACTTTATCAATTAAATCTTGCAACAAGAGAATTAAAATTATTTAGAACTGCTTCTAATGAAAGATTAAGGGAATTAAGAAAATTTCTTTTAAATTTATCAAAAGAGACAATTTCTGTTCAAAATAGTTATTTAAGAAGGTATAGAAGTAGAGGTTGTTTTGGTTGAATTTATTTTAATTTAATACAATAATTTTAAAAACATCTTTTAATTATTTAAGATATGGAATTGGATAAAGTAATTAAATCTTTAAAAAATGTTAAGAAATTTTCTAATAAAAAACCAGATTGGAGAGATATAATTGAGTGTATTGATTGTTCAAGGTATTGTGTGATGGCTGGAAATAATTATTCTTTGAAATTTATATTAGTTGATGATAAAAATATAATTCAAAAAATTGCAGATTGTTCTCAACAGCCTTTTATTGCAGATGTTTCTTATTTGATCGTTGTGTGTTCTGATTTAACAAGAATTATTAATTTGTATAAACAGTCTGGTGAAATTTATTGCAGACAACAATCTGGAGCAGCGATAGAAAATATTCTTTTAAAATTAAATGAAAAAGGTCTTTCAACTTATTGGGTTAGGTATTTTGTAGAGGAGATTGTAAAAAAAGAATTAAAAATTCCAGATAAAATAAATGTTGAGGCAATATTACCTATTGGATATGAGTCAAAAGCTGTTGGAGAGAAACAAAAATTAAAAAATCCAATAGAGTTAGATAGAATCTTGTATTTTAATAAATACAAAAATAAAAAAATGGTTAATCCAAAAAAATTAGATGTTTAAGAATATTTTCTAAATATATCTTTTTCAGGAGGAGAAGATAATTCTTCAGTTAATTTTCTAAAATCTTCAATTACTTTTTCACTTAGAGAAGAATATTTATTTTCAGATATTGCTTTAATTGCTTTTCTACAACTATTGAAATAAGTATTTTCTTTACGAATAAAATTTTCTTCATTAATTAAATCTTTAACACTTTTATTATTTTTAAAATAGTCTCTAGTTTTTATTATTGTTAAATCTAAAAGTTTTTCATACAAATCCCATTTTGTTACTCTAAATTTTCCTGTTGTTGAATTTAATCCTTCAAGAAAATTTGCATTTCCATATAATTTTTTTTTCAAAGGATTTTAAAGAATAATCTAATTCTTCAAGTGTTTTTAATCCAAGTCCTTCAATATCCTCTCCTTTTTTTGATTTTTTTAATATTGAATATAATTGACAATATGCATACATACCCCATTTAGTTTCTTCAGGGTCCCTTGGAATATACATAGAATTACGAATTCCTCCGCCAAATCCAATATTTCTTTCCATTATCAAATTAATAATTTGGAGTTAAAAAAGATTGTTATTCTAAAAAATATATGTTAATATTTTTTTAAGAAAAAATAAAAAAATCTCTGAGGATTTCTCCTCAGAGAAAATTAAAAAATTAAATTGTTTTATTTTGAATCAATTTGAACAAATTTAAGAGAAGTTTATAAAAGAAACCGTTAGGTGTCTTTTATCTCCAAACTTCTATTCCTAAATCTGATATTTCTTTTGAAACAGGAAGTGATTGTTCTTCTACATCTTTTCCAAGAACATAAGGACTTTTTACTCCAGTCATAATTGTTATAACTCTTACTTTTCCTTGGAAATCTTTACTAATTCTTGCTCCGATTATTACTTGTGCATCTGCATTTAAGTTTTCAGAGACAGTTCTTCCTATAATATCAAATTCTTCAAGTTTTAAATCAGGTCCGCAAGTCACATGTATTAAAGCACCAGTAGCTCCCTTGTAATCCACATCAAGTAGAGGATGAGTTAGAGCTTGTTTAACTGCTTCAATAACACGATCTTGTGTATCTGCTTGTCCAATACCTATTACAGCAACACCACCATTTTTCATAATTGATGAAACATCTGCGTAATCCAAATTAATTAAACTTGGAAGAGTGATAGTTTCAACGATTCCTTTAATCATAGTGCTTACTAATTCATTAGCAACAGCAAAAGCTTGTTCAAGTGGTAATTGTCCGGCAATATCTACAAGTCTATTGTTATCTAAAACTATACATGTGTCAGTTACTTCTCTTAATTCTTGAAGTCCGAATTCTGCTTTGTCAACTCTTGCTTTTTCGGATTCAAAAGGCATAGTAACAACACCAATAACAACAGCACCTGTTTCTTTAGCTATTTGGGCAACTACTGGAGCAGCTCCAGTTCCTGTTCCTCCACCCATTCCAGCGATAACAAACACCATGTCTGCTCCTGAAACAGCCTTCTTAACATCTACTAAAGCTTCTTTCGCAGCCTCTCTTCCTACTTGAGGCCTTCCACCTGCTCCTAAACCACGAGTTAATTCTTTACCAATAAGTAATTTCTCATCAGCTTTTGTAACACTTAAATGAAGTGCATCAGTGTTAGCTGCATAAATTGTAGCTCCATTAATTCCTTTGTTAAATAGCCATGTAACTGCATTTCCTCCACAACCACCACATCCAATAACTTTAATATTTGCTTTTCCTGCTTTTAACTCACTAAAGTTAATGCTATGTGTTTCTGCTTTTTCTATTGCTTCTCTTGCAAAATCGAGTACCATTCTTTTTTATCATAAACCTCCTTTCAGCTATATAATTTGTTTTTGTTAGAAGTTTATTTAAACATTTAGGCAATTTTGTATATCCAAAAGGTTTAAATACTTTTCATACTCCCAACTATTAATAGAAAAAATACACACATCTAATTAAATTATTCAAACCGCCAAGCTGAATAAATTAATATAATAAAATAGTAACTGATTCTTTATTTAAATACTTTTTGGGAATTTAAATAGAATTAAAATTAAATTAACTCAGTCAATTTTTTAATTTTTTCAAATATTTTTTTAAGTTTTCTATTAGATTCTTTAATAATTATTTTTAAGAAAATATCATCAACTAAAATTTTATTTTTTTGTATAATTGGAAATTCAAATTTTTCTGTACTATTTAATTCAAGAATTATTCTTTTTTTAAATCCAATTAATCCTGATTTTTTCCATCCTACTAATTTTGCTTTATCATAAATTTTCTTAGCATCATTTAAATTTTTACAGACAATATGTAAAATACAAGGTTCTAATTTGAATTTGATAGATTTATTTTTAAATTCTTTATTTTTTATTATGTGATTCAAATCTTCTTTAAATTTATTAAAATTAACTAAATTATGATAAACTTTTATAAATAAATTAGGAGCTTTTTTATTTTTATCTAACATCAAAATAATTCTTCCACTACATGAAGAAGTTGTGTAAAAATTTTCCAAAGAATTTAATTTATGCAATAAATTAAATATTTTTTTATCCCAATTTCCTTTAGATGATTTATCTATTTTTGATAAAATATCTTTTTTTCTTTTTTTAAAAAATTCTTGAGACATTAATTTTTAATGAAAAGATTGTTTAAATAACTTATATTATTATTTTAAGGAGAGGATAAATTTTTCAAAATATTATCTTTAAATTTTTGCATATCTTTTTTCATAATTTTTCCTCCTGAAGCTCTTACATGACCTCCAGCTGTAGCATCTTCAAAATTGTTAATGCTTTTTTTTAATAATTCATTAAGATCAACTTTTCCACACTGATTTCTTGAACTAATTTTTATATATTTTCCATTTTCCATATCAGACAATATTATTATTGTTTTATCCTTAAAATCAAGTGATACTATTGAAGAAACTATTGAAGAGATATTAAATTTAGGATTTGTATGATAAAAATAAAGGTTAATATCTTTAAAAAATTCTGCATTTTTTTTGAAATCTTCCACAATTTTATCAATTTCTTTTTGAATTATATTATTTGTTTTTTTAATTTCATTCATTTTATTATTGGAAATAAATTCAAAAACTTTTCTTTTATTTTTATTGTAATAAATTAATGCCGAAGTTATTTCATCAGATATTTTTTTTGATTTTGATTTATATATATTGTTTAATGTAACTTCTGGATAAAATTTTTGAATTAATTTTAAATTTTCAGGATTATTAAAAGAGAATTCAGCTATAATTGTTGCACATACTAACCAATACCATTTACTTTGATCCAGAATTTTTTTCCCTAAATTATAAATTGTAACTGTTGAACAATCATAAGATTTTGTTTTTATTATGTTATTTTTATTTTTTAATTTAGGATTTATTGGATGATGATCTATTAATAAAACTGGAATATCTTTTTTTAATTTTTCAAATCCTTCTAAATCTACATTTTCTGCTGCAAAATCTGCTATAAATAATTTTGTTATTTCTTTTTCTTTTACTTTTTTAGTTATAGAATCAAATATATTTTTTGAATAATTTAAAAAATATAAAAGTTTTAATTTTTTTTCTTTTTTAATTAGAATTTGATTTAATAAAACAGCCGAAGCAATTCCATCTAAATCATCGTGGGTCAAAATACCAACTTTATCCTCACTAGTTATTGACTCTAAAAAATTATCAAATTCTTTTTGATTTCCTAATAAAAATTCCATTTTAATATTTTTCTTTTTTAAGTATTTTAGTTTTAATTCCCTCTTCTTCACACAATTCACAAAATTCTTTTGCGTCTTCTTCACTTCCAACAATACTTCCATAATGCATTGGAATTGCCAAAGTTGGTTTTATTATTTTTGCAGCTTCTACTGCTTCTTCAACAGACATTGTAAATCTTCCTCCAACTGGAAGTAAAGCGATAAATTTTTTTCCAGGTTGATTATATCCTGTAAGATTTTTCATTTCAGGAATTAAATCTGTATCTCCTGAATGATATATTATTATGTTTCCAATCTTTATAATATATCCTATCCAATTTTCTTCTTTGGGATGAAAGTTTTTATCTATATTATAAGCAGGAATTGTGGATATTTGTATCATTCCTAAATTTCTTTCTTGTTTTGGTTCAATAATATCTATTTTTATTGGAACAGAAAATCTCATTATTTTGCTTTGACAATCAGCAGTTGCAATAATTTTTGTTCCTGTTCTAACAATTTTTCTTAAATCTCCAACACTACAATGATCATAATGACCGTGTGTTAATAAGATTAAATCTGCTTTTTTAGAATTTTCTGAATTTTCTTTAATTTGATAAGGATCAATATAAATATTAATTGAATTTTCTTCTCCCTCATCAACTTTAATTAAAAAACCATCATGACCTAGCCATTTAATATTAACATTATCAATTTCCATCTTATTAAAAAAAATCTTTTATTTTTAAGGGTTTCGTAAATTCTTATCTAAGGTCAATAAGCTGTTTTTCTTTTGGACCTGTTCCAATGAAATAAACTTTTACTTCTAAAATATTTTCAATATGTTCTATATATTTTTTTGATTTTTTTGATAAATTTTTATAATCTGATTTTCCAAAATCTTCAAAATTAATATAATCTATATGCATTAATGCAAGTTTAGTTGGCTGATTAATTCTAATGGCTTGTTTTAAAATATCATAATCTTGTTCAAATACTCTTCTTTTTTTCTTTGTAACTGAGGTAAATTCTTCAATATTGAAATTATCTGGATAATTAGCTCTTTTTTTGATTTCTTTCCAATTTATTTCTTTAGTTCCTGTTTTTCCACTATCTCCTGCAATTCTTATGGGATATGTTCTTAAAACTCCTATAATTTTTTTTGCATGTAGTGGTGAAATTCCTGCATCACGAAAAAGAGTTGATGCTGTTGTATCATCACTTGTAACATAAGAGAAATGAGGGGAATGAAGTAATGATAATCCAAATCCTTGAGTTCCTTCAAGAAGAATTTTCTCATTATTTTTTAGATGTTTGAATAATTTTTCAGATACATTTTCTCTGAAATTATTTAATGGACTTTTACATTCTTTGAAAAAAATAACATCTCTTTCAATTCTTGAAATCCTTACTTGTCCAACTCCTTGAAAAGTAGAAAATCCTTCTGTATATTTTTCTTTTTCTTTTTTTATATGTTCTGAAGTGATTATTAAAGCATTATTATCTATAAATAATTTTTTAGAATCAAGAGAGTATCTTTTTATTTCATCTTCTAATACTTTTAAATTTATGAGTGCTCCTGAGGGAATATAAAGAGAGCAATTAGAGAATACTCCGCAAGGAATTTGTCTGTTTATGTATTTTATATTTTTATGATAAAATGTGTGTCCTGCTTGGGGTCCTCCTGAACGAACTATTGCTTTGTATTCTTTTGATAAATAAGATGTAATTTTTCCTTTTCCTTCAGAACCATATTGAAGTCCCAGGATACAATCAACAGTTTTATTTATCATTGAAAGGTTTCCATTCTTCGGATTTACCTGTTTTCAATTTTTTGTCTAAAATTTTTAATTCTTCATAAATTCCGGAAATTAAATCATAATTTTTAGCTTCTTCTAAATTTACCCATTTAAATTCAGTTAAAGCATTACAAAGTCGAATATTTTGTGTTTCATCTGTAAGCTCTGTCCATAAACTAATAATTAATGAGGGGATTTTGTCTGGACGAATATAAACTAAACTAGTAACATAATCTAAGCGACCTATTTTTAATCCTACTTCCTCCAAAACTTCTCTCTTAGCAAGATTTTCAAGAATATTATACCACTGAACCCCTGTATCTTTTTCTCTCAAGACATAATTTAATACCTCAAGCTTGCCTCCTGGGACAGTCCATTTTCCAGGAAAGGCTTTTTCCCACTCTGCCCTTTTTGCAATCAAGAACTTTCTTTCCTTATTCACAAGAATAACAGTTGCAGTAACATAATGCAATTGGTTTTTATCATATTTTGTCATTATATTTCTTGGAATATAAACATATTTAAAGAATTCCTCAAAATATTTGAGTATGGAAGAAAAAATACTTTCTGCATTTTTATATAATCACAAGTTAAAATTTAACGAGATAGAAAAATTTGTAAAAATAAGATCAAATAAACTTGCTTATTACCTTAAGAAATTTGAAAAAAAGGGAATTCTTGAAAAAGATAAAGATTTTTATAAGCTTTCAGAAACAACAGAATGTTTAATTCCTTATTTGACAAAAAAACAATCTGTGTTGCCAGTAATTTTAGTAATGATTAAAGATATAAATTGTACTAAGAATATATTTTTAATTGAAAGGAAAAAAAGACCTTATAAAGATTTTTTAAGTTTGCCTGGGGGAAGAATTCTTTTAGGAGAAACAATTCCAAAAGCGAGTGAAAGAATAATGAAAGAAAAGTTTAATATTAAATGCAAATTTAAAAAAATAAATTCAATTTCGTTAGAACATATAAAAAAGAATAAGAAAATAATTCATTCTTTTTTATTGATTTTTACAACTGCAAAAACAAAAGATAAAATAGATTATATGGATATTGAAAAAAATAAGCGTAGAATAATAAAAAGTGATTATAAATTAATTAAGGAAAATATTGATAAAGAAATTCAGATTAAAAATATTTTTTCAAGAATTTAATTTTTCGAAACTTCTTGCTATTGTTAATAATTTTTGTTCTTCAAATTTATCACAAATTATTTGCATACCAATTGGAACATCATCTTTTCCAGATTTGATTGTTCCAGAAGGAATACTTATTGCACAATTTCCTGCTAAATTTGAAGGAATAGTTAGAATATCATAATTATACATTTCTTCCACAGAGATTTTTTCTCCAATTTTATGAGGAAGTCTTGGAACTGTTGGAGAAATAATACAATCAATTTTTTTATCTTTGAATATTTTAGAGAATTCATTTTCAATTAATTTTTTAGCTTTTAATGATTTGTGATAATATCTTCCATGATATTCTGCTTTACTAATTTCACTTCCTCCAAGAATTCTTCTTAAAACTTCTTCTCCTGAATAAGATTCAATTTTTTCCCCATATCTTCTTCCATCAAATCTTCTTGTTCCTGAAAAAAATTCAACATAAACTAAAGGATAATAAATTTCTACTGCTAAATCAATATAGGGAATTTCTATTTTTTTAATTTCCCATCCATATTTATTAGATGCTAATTTAATTTTTTCATCAATTAATTTTTTAATTTTTTCATCTTTAATTTTAAAATCTAATATTCCAATGTTAATTTTTTTTGGAACTTTCTCAATTTCTTTTAAGTTTAATTTTTTGGTTTCTTGATTTATTGAATCTTTTTTATCTTTTTCTTTAATTATATCTAGTAATAATGCTGCATCTTGAACAGAATTTGCAATTGGTCCAATTTGGTCTAAGCTCATAGATAAATCAATTAGCCCATATCTTGATACTGAGGAGTAACTTGGCTTTATTCCAACAACTCCGCAATGACTTGAAGGATTTCTAATGCTTCCGCCTGTGTCTGAACCAATAGCCATGTCACAGAATTTTGCACTAACTGAGGCTGCTGAACCACTTGAACTTCCTCCTGGAACTAAATTTTCATTTAACGCTTGAGGGTTTTTGCAAGGGCCAAAAGATGAAGTCTCTCCTGATGAGCCAGAAGCAAATTCATCCATATTTGTTATTCCAATAATTAAACCATCTTCTTTTTTTATTTTTTCAATGACTGTTGCATCATAAGGGGATTTATAATTTTCAAGAGTTTTAGAAGCACAAGAAGCATTTAATCCTAAGACATTTATATTTGCTTTAACAGCGATTATTTTTCCAGCTAGTTTTCCAGCTTTTCCTGAAGATATTTTTTTATCAATTTCTTTTACCTCATTTAATGCATTAGGATTTAATTGTAAAATTGAATTTATTTTATTTCCTGACTTATTATTTTTTTCAATTTCTTTTAAGTATTCTTTTAGTTTCTGTTGAGTTGTCATTTTAAATTTAGAATCTTAGAAATATTTATTTTAGTTATTAGATTATATTCTTTTTTGGAAATATCTAATGAATCTATCATTCCTAATGAAACCCTAGGATCTCCAAAAGGATAATCACTACCAAAAATAATTCTTTTTGCTCCAAATCTTTTGTATATTTTTTTTAAAATAACTGCATATTGAATTCCAGATGTTTCAAAATAAACATTATTTGGAAATGTATAATTATCTAATTTGAAAAAAGTTTTAGTAACAGAACCAGAATGGACTGCAATAACTGGAACATTAACTTTTTTTGCTAAGTTAGATAATTTACCAAGATTAGAATATCCTTTATTTTCATTTGTATGAATAAAAATAGGTAAATTTATTTTATTAGTAAAATTAATTACTTTTTTATCATCAATATTAATTTTGCCTATATCTGGATGAAATTTGATTGCTTTATATTTTTCATCAATTTTTTTTGGTAAATCAAAAATATTAAACCAGTAGATTGGAATAATTGATTTATCTTTCAATAATTCTTTTAAAACAGATTTATTATCTGGAGTAGAATTATTTGTAAAATGAATTGGTAGTCCTATTGGAGTTATACAATATCTTTCAATTCCTATTTTTTTTGCTATTTTTTGATATTCTAAAAAATTTCCCCAATTTTTTTTATTATACGAGATTGATCCTAAATGTAGGTGTGCATCTATCATTTTAATTTTACCATTTTTTCTTTTCAGCAATTAGGAAATCTTTATTTTTATTAGGAGCATTTTCAAACATAATTTCTCTATCTATATTTAATTTATCTTTAGTATTTTCAGTTCTTTCAAATTCTCTTTTTTCTAATTTTATTTCTTTTAATTTACTTGTAGGAATTTTGCTAAGTTTTTTAGAAAAAGAATCCATGATTTTTTTAGAATCTTTTTTTATTTTTTCTTTTTCTTGTTCAGATATTTTATGAAATAGGAATTCTGTCATATTTTAAAAAAGAATAATTGATTTATAAGATTATTTAATTTTTAAATATCTAAAAGAATATAATCTCCTACTGCCCCAACATTATAAATTTGAGTTTTTTTAATATTTTTCTTTCCTTTACTTTCATGCATGTGTCCACAAAAAACATATTTTGGTTGTTTTCTTTTAATATATTTTAAAATTGCCTCGCTTCCTACATGTTTTCCATACCAATCTTTGGGATCTGCTCTATTTAACATTTTATCTAAAATTCCATATGGTGGTTGATGACATAATAAAATATTTAATTTATTAAATTTAGTAAGAATTTTTTTAGCTTTATCTGTTTCTTTTTTTGCATCTTCCATTCTTTCTTTAAAATTAGCAATTTTATTATTCTAACATTTCTCATTGAGTTTAATGAATTTGATAATAAAGGTAAGTTATATCTAATTTTTTTAGTTTCTTTGTTAGATGATTCAACATTTCCAAATATGGTATAAATTGGAGCAAATTTTGAGAAATGTTTTATTAGTTTAATTGTAGGCTTCCATGAAAGCTCTTTTTTTCATGTAAGAAGAATATTCTTTTTCTACTAAACCTTTTTTCTTTCTTTCAATATTTTCAAAGGCCATTTTTCTCATTAAATTTGCACTTCCTAAATCTCCAGTACATAAAATTAAGTCTGCTTTTTCAAGAGGGGCTTTTTTTGCTTTTTCAGAACCAGGAGGATCTCCAATAATTAATATTTTCATATTATGATCTGTAAATTTTTATTTAATAAACTTAAGGTGTAACTCTATCCCTATCTCTTGGAAATAAAACAGCTTCCCTTATATTTGAAAGTCCTAAAATTAACATAGTTAATCTTTCAAGGCCAATTCCCCAACCAGAATGAGGTGGTGCTCCATATCTGAAACTATCAATATATGCTTTGAAATCTTTTAAATTTAATCCTTTCTCTTTTATTCTTTTTTCTAATAATTCTGGAAGATGAACTCTTTGTCCTCCTGAAGATATTTCCATGCCCTGGTAAATAGCATCAAAACCTCTTGAAAGATTATCACCTTTAGGCATAATGTAAAACGGTTTTTCTTCAATAGGCCAATCATGAACAAAAACAATTGTGTCAGGAAATAATTCTCCTAGTTTTTTTTCAGCTTCAAGAGTTAAATCATTTTTTTCTGTTTTGACTTTATGTTTATTCATTAATTTATTAACTTCTTCAAATTCAATATATTTCTCTTTAGGTATTTTTAATTTTACTTCTAAAATTTTTAAATCATCTTCATTATTTTCTAATACTTGTTTGATAATATATTGAACACATCTTGATAAAATATCCATTACAACAAACTCATCTGCAAAAGCCATTTCAAAATCTAATTGTCGTGATTCATTTAAATGTCTTGTAGTATTATGTTTTTCTGCTCTCCAAACCGTGAAAATTGCGAAGACTTTTTCTATAGAACAAGCAAGCATTTGTTTGTAAAGCTGACAACTTTGAGATAAATAAACTTTTTTTTCGAAATATTTTGCTTCAAAAACTTCTGTTCCTCCTTCACTACTTGAACTAATTAAAGAAGGAAATTGAGCTTCAATTGCTTTTTCTTCATTAATCATAAATTCTCTGAATGATTGCATAATTTTAGATTGAATTTTAAAAATAGCTTGAGTTCTTATCCTATGCAAATCTAGAAATCTATTATCTAATCTTTTGGGTAATTCTGTCTTGCTGTAATCAGAAACATCAATTGGTAAATCTTCTGCCTTAGATAATATCTCTATTTTATCTGGGAGAATTTCTTTTCCACCCAGAGCTTGTTTGCTTGCTACAATTTTTCCTGAAACATAAATTACACTTTCTCTAGGTATTTTTTCCATATCTTTGAAAATTTCTGGAGATGTTTTGGATTGAACTCCTGTAATCTGAATTATTCCTGAAATGTCTCTTAAAATAATAAATTTTACTTTACTTAAATCTCTGACATTATGAACCCATCCGGCAAGTTCAACTTTTTCATCAATTTTCTTTTTTTCAAGAACATCTTTTACAAGAATTCTATTTTTATTTAATTTCTTTAAATTAATTTTATCCATAATTTTTAAAGAAATTAAGTATATTTAAAACTATTTAACATGTTTTTGGATTAATTCTATTGCTTCTTTTCCACTGATTTTTCCTTTAAATTCTTTCATAACAAGACCCATATATGCATTTGTTCTCAATCCTGGTTTGTTTTTTATTATCTTAAGGATTTTTTCATTTACTTCATTTATTTCAATTTTTTCAAATTTAATTGCCTCTTCAAATTTGATTCCTTTAACAAGTTTTTCAATTGTTTCTTTAATATTACTTTCAGAAAGATTATTTTTTTCAATGGCTTTTAAAATTGATTGAAAATAATCTTCTAATAATTCAAATACTTCTTCAAAAGTTTTATTATTTTTACTGGCAATTTCCTTAGGATAAATTAAGAAAATTTTTGCAATTAATTGAGGTTTATTAATTATTTTAAGCAATTCTTTAAATTCTTGAATTTTATTATGTTTGAATAAAAGTTTAATCATTTCTTGGCTGAGGCCTTCTTTTTTCAATTCTTTTTCAATTTCACTTATTAATTTAGGTAAATTCTTTTTCACTTCATTGATTAATTCTCTTGATAATTTTAAAAGAGGAAGGTCTGTTTCAGGATACATTCTTGCTGCCCCAGGCATTGGTCTTAAAAATTCTGTTTTAAAATCTGGAAGAACTTTTCTAACTTCTGATTTTATTTTTTTATTTTTGTTAACTAATTCTTGTTGTCTTTTAATTTCATAATTAATTGTGTTGATGATTGAATCAATATTTTGAAATCCTTTAATTTCTACTCTATTACCTTTTTTTATTGAAACATTAACATCTTGTCTTATTGTTCCTAAACCTCTTTTTACTTTACAACTTCTTATAATATTTCCAATATGTAATGCAGTTTCTTTAGCTTGTTCTGGATTTTTTATATCTGGAGCAGTTGTAATTTCTATCAGAGGAATTCCTAATCTATCAATTCTATAGATAGTTTCATTTTTAGATTTGTTAATAATTCTTGAAGCATCTTCTTCTAAAGCAATGCTTTCAATTTTCACTTTCCCTTGAGAAGTTTCTACAAATCCATCATAAGCAATTAAAACTGTTCTTTGAAATCCACCTGTGTTACTTCCATCAATAACTGTTTTCCTCATAATTTGAGTTATTGGTAAGATTTTACAATTTAAGAGTATTGCAATTTGCAAAGAAATTTTTAAAGAATTTTTATTTATTTTATGAGGTGGTTCTTCATCTAAATCTACAAGGCAATTATTGTCTTTATATGCTTGGTAAATAAAATTCCTATCTTGTTGCATTTCGTGTTTTGCAGCTTGATCTATTTTTCCAGATTCACCTGCTACAATATGTAATTTTCTTTGAAAAGTATAATCTGGGTCGTCTTTTCTTAATAAAGAAGGGCAATTGCAAAATAATTTATCAGTATCTAATTGCTGATGTATTTCTAATCCAACTTTAAGGCCAATTTCAGAATAATTTATTTTTTCAATTTCCATAATTTAAAAAAAGAAAAAGAGTTTATTAAATTAGTGCTAATAGATAATTTTTTTAATTGTATAATTTTTAAAATAACCATTGGTTCTTTTTTTTAAGAAATTTTCTATTTCATCTAAACTAATATTTCCCATTATTCTAAAAGTTTTATTTCCTTTATTTTTTTTAATTTGAGAGATGTCAAGATGATTATTTTTTCTTTTTCCTAATGAATGTAAAGATTTTTTAAAAGTAATTCCAATTTCTTTTTCCATCTTTGGGAAAGTTATTTCATAAATTCTTTTTTCTATTAATTTTTCCTCAAGATTTTCTACAGATTCAAGAACTTTAGAAGCAATAAATGTATGAAATAATTTTTCAGAATTACTTTGATTATAAATTGAACTTTTATGAGTATACCTATCTCCTAATACCTCTTTAAGAATTCCTAAATAATGTTCTTTTTCACTATTACGGATTATTGCAGTAGGATATCCTCTTTGATTTAAACAGAAACTTTGTAAAACTCTTGCAGCTCTACCATTCCCATCTTCATAAGGGTGTATTTGAATTAATCTTAAATGGGATTCAGATGCCCTAGTTACTGGGTGGAAATTTATATCTTTATTTAGAAAATCTACAAGATCTTTTATTAAATAAGGAATCTTTTTTTGATCAGGAGCTCCGAAACCTCCAAATTGTACATCTCTTTTTCTAAATCCTTTTAAATCATTTTTAGAATTTTCTATAATTTTTCCTAATTGTGAAAGAGAACTAATAGAGATACCATTTTCTCTTAAAAAGTTTCTAGCGTCATTAATTCTTGAATAGCATTCTTTTTTACATCCTTTATAATCTCTTATGTTTTCATTTAAACTCTCTTCTTTTTCCATTGAGCAAGAGTGTTTATCTGCTTCACATTTAAGATAATCTAAATATTGTAAAGTTACAACTGAAGAGTATTCTGGATGAGTTCTGATTCTTCCAAGAATATTATCAATTTTTGATAAAGTTTCATATATCATTAAAATTCAAATTAATTTTAACTTATAAACCTTTCGATTATGTAACTCCTAATAAGTTACAAATTATATAATACTTAAATAATAAGATTTATAACTTCTTTTAAATAAATTAAATTATGAATAAATTAAAAAAGAGTGTTAAAAATGGAAATAATCATCCTATTCTTAAAATACAAAAAACTTATGGGCAAAAAGCATCAGATATTCTCACAAAATGGGCTGGAAGTTGGACTTTTATTTTTACTTTTTTATTTTTTATCTTGTTATGGATTCTTTTTAATGTATATTTTCTGTCTCAATATAGAATTTCTGGAAAACCTTTTGATCCTTATCCATTTATCTTATTGAATTTAGCACTTTCTCTTTTAGCAGCCATACAAGCTCCAGTTATATTAATGAGTAATAATAGACAAGCACAAAAAGATAGATTAAAATCAGAATATGATTATAGAATTGATAAGAAAGCAGAAAAAGAAATTCAAGAGCTAAAAAAACAATTGAATAGAATTGAAAGAAATATGGGCGAACCAAAAAAGAAAAAATAATTAAATTTTTATTATTTTTTTCTGAAAAATTATTTTTAAACCAATTTTAATTTTTGTTTATTTTTATTTAACTTATATTTATTATTTTAATTAATTTGTTTCATTTTAGTTTTTATGTAAAACTTTTTAAAAGAATTATTCTTAAAATTAGTTCATGAAAATAAAACCTTTTTTTAATAAATCTAGAAATTTTGTTTCATATTTACGTAGAAAAACTATTTCAGGAGGATATCCTGAAATTTATAATATTGAGGCTACAAATTGCTGCCCTATGAATTGTATAATGTGTCCGAGACAATTTATGAAAAGAGATTTAGGACACATGGATCAAAAATTATTTGAAAAGATAATAGATCAGTTAAAAGGATTTACAGATACTTTGGCTTTGCATCATTTTGGAGAATCTTTAATTTGTCCAAATATTGATAAGATGATTAAATATGCTTCAAAAAAGGGAATAAGAACAACTCTTTCTGTAAATGCAGTAATTTTAAATCCAAATATAGCAAAGAAAATAATGGATGCAGGATTGAGTTATTTACATATTTCATTAGATGGAGTTGATGATGAGATGTATAAAAAAATAAGGGGGGATGCTGCAGATTATCAGAAAGCATTGAAAAATGTTATGAAAGTTTTAGAATATAAGAAGAAAAATAATAAAAATACGTATATAACTGTTGGTATGATAAATATGAAGCTTACCCAGGATAAGGTTGATAAATTTAAAAAACAATGGGAGAGGACTGGAGCAGATGAAGTTCAAATAAAAGAATTTACAACTTGGGAAGGTTCATCAGAAAAGATAATTAATTTGGCAGAAAAAAAACAATATTCTTCACAATATAATTTAAAAAATTCTTATCCTTGTATTCGTCCTTGGCATAGAATGAGTATTTTATGGGATGGGAGAGTAGTTCCTTGTTGTTTTGATTATGATGGGAAGTTTGTATTGGGTGATTTGAAAAAACAAACTCTTAAAGAAATATGGAATGGAAAAAAAATGATTGAACTTAGAAAACAACATATAAAATGTGATTTTAAAAATAATAATTTATGTAGAAATTGTAAGGAAAAAGATGGTTTCCCTCCAGGGCTTATGCAAGTAATAAAACCCTCATTTATAAAAAGAGTAAAAAAATCTTTTAATCAAAAAAACTAAATTTTTATTCTTCTAATCTATCATTTAACTCATGAGAAAAATTTTCTAACATTTTTTCTTTGATAATTTTTTTTGATTTAGACCATTCTTCATGCCCTAAAACCCAACCAAGTTTTACAAAAGCTGTTTCTGTAAGCATATCCTCTAAATAAATAATTCCAGTTTCCAATAACTCTCTTCCATTTGAATAAACTAATGGATTTAATCTTCCGTAAACTGTTTGAGCAGTAGCACAAATAATCAAACCTTTTTTTTGGACTTCTTTTAATTTTTTTGTCCATCCTTTTCTGGCTTTTTGAGTTGCAACATGTCCTAAGCCAGTCATTTCTAGAATAATTCCTTTATATTTTTCTTTTAAATAATAATTTAAAATATTCGGTTCTTGCCCAGGATAAAATTTTAATAAAGCAATTTTTTCTTCAAATTTTGAATCTTTTTTTACTTTATTTTTATTTCTTAATTTATATTCTGAAATTAGTTCAATCTTTTCAGGATAGATTTTTGCGAAAGGTTTTGAATTTACAGTTTTAAAAGCATTTCTTTTTGAAGTGTGTAATTTTCTAACTTTGGTTCCAGGCATTGCATAACAAAAATCATCATTAGTTGAACTGTGGCCTACAACCATTACTTCTGCAATATCAGATATTGCTGCAAGAGTGGAACATTGTAAATTTAAGTTAGCATCGCTTGAAGCCCTGTCAATACTTCTTTGACTGTAAGTTAAAACAACAGGTTTATTTAAATTTTTTAAGAAAAAACTTAGAGCAGCAGAAGTGTAATGAAGTGTGTCTGTACCTTGAGTTATTATAATTCCTTTAATGTTTGAATTGTTTAATAATTCTTCAGAAATTTTGGCTAATTTTTGCCAGTCTTTGAAATCCATATCCTCTGATGTTTTCATAAAAGGAACTTCAATTTTTTCAATGTTTACTTTATTAAAAATAGAGGGATAAAATTTGAATAAATCTTCAGGGCTTGTTAGAGGGTCAACTCCTCCTTTTTTTGGATTTAATTTAGATGCTATTGTTCCGCCAGTAATTATTAAGGCAATATTTGGTTTTTCTTTATTTTTTTTAATTTCAATATTTTCTTTATTTTCAATTGATTTTTTTGTAACTTTTATTTTTAAAATATCTTTTTTATTAAATCCTATATTATATCCTGAATTTAATTTTAATAATAAAATTCCTTTTTCGTCTTTTGGAGTTTCTAATAGAACTCCTTCATAAATTTTTTTTGTTAAATGAACTTCAATTGAATCTCCTTGTGAGGCATTTGATTTTTCCATAGAAAATAAAATCTTTATGAATATAAAAATGTTGTTAAAATTAATTTAACACAACTTATAAAAATAAACATTATTTATTTTAATTATTAAAATGCCGAAAATAGGATTAGAAATACATACTTATATCTCAACAAATGAAAAACTTTTTTGTAGATGTAAATCTGAACACGGGCTTAAAGTTTCAAAACCTAATATGAATATTTGTCCAATTTGTACTGGTCAGCCCGGTGCAAAGCCCATGCTTCCAAATAAATCTGCAATTGATAAGGCTTTGCAAATTGCATTAATTTTGAATTGTAAAATAAATAATACATTTATGTGGGAAAGAAAACATTATGATTGGCCAGATCTTCCAAAAGGATATCAAAATACTATTTCTGGGCCCTATGCAATTCCTGTTGGTGAGAAAGGGAATTTTTGTGGAATAAATATAACTGAATGTCATCTTGAAGAAGACCCTGCAGCATGGAATCCTGAAACTGGAGAAATAAATTATAATCGTTCTGGAATTCCTTTGATGGAAATTGTGACTGAGCCAGAATTTACTTCTTCTAAGCAAGTTATAGAATGGTTAAAACAATTAGTTGTAACTTTAAGTTACATTAAAATAGTTGATAAAAAATTAGGAATTAAAGTTGATGTAAATATTTCTCTTCCAGAATTAAAAGGAGAAAGAGTTGAAATAAAGAATATTAATAGTCTTAAAAATATAAAGTCTGCTCTTGAATATGAAATTCAGAGACAAAAAAAACCTTCTGAAACTCCTAGAAAACAGGAAACAAGAATGTTTGACTCTGGAAATGGAATAACTATTAATATGCGTTCAAAAGAGAATGTTCAAGATTATAGATTTATTTCTGATCCTGATTTAGTTCAAATAGAAATTGATGAATCAAGAATAAAAAAGATTAAATCTAATTTGCCTGAAACTCCTGAAGAAAAATTAAAAAAACTTATAAAGAAATATAAAATTTCTAATGAAGATGCAAAGATTATTATAAAAAAATTAGAAATTGTTGAATTTTTTGAGAAAGTTATCTCTGAGACAAATTCTAAATTAGCATTATATTGGGTTACAGATGAATTGTTAAGTGTGTTAAATTATCATAAAAAAGAATTGGATGATTCAGATATAGATATTAATCCAGAACATTTTATTAAACTTTTAAATCTTATTGAGGATAAGAAGATTACAAAATTAAAAGCTCAGGAAATTTTAAGAAAATTTATTCCTAAATCTTTTTCTCCGGATAATGAAATTAAAGAATATACAATTATTTCAAATAAAGAAGTTGAAAAATTTGCAGAAGAGATAATTAAAAATAATAAAAAAGCAGTTGAAGATTATAATTCTGGAAAAAAAGAATCTTTGAATTTTTTAATTGGGCAGGTTATGAGGGTTTCAAATAAACGAGCTGATTTTAATATGGCAAGAAGTATTTTGGAAAAAATTTTGAAAAAGAATTAATCAGTATAATATTTATCTTGTTTAAGACTTTCATCATATATAAAACTTAAAAAATCATTATATAATTTTAATTCTCCTCTTTCAAAATCAGATTTTGTTATTTTTTTATCACAATTTTTTACTTTATTAGCAACTCTTTCAAGTGCATTAATTATCTCTATTTCTCCTATTGCTTTAGCAACATTGTTTTTTTCAAAAAATTCTTTAATACAAGATTTTCTTTTTCTTTCAGATATTTTTTTATAATCGTCTTCATAAACCATATTTTCTAAAAAATATTCTATACCTTTTTTCTCTTTTGTGTCTTCTTTGATTTCTTTTCTAATTTCTACAAGATATTTTAATAAAGTTGGTGTTGAAGGTAATCTTCTTCCATTAGTTCATTTATCCCACTGATAAGCATTTTCTAATTCATGTTTTAATGATTTATAAAAAATCCATAAATTATCATCACCAAATTTTTTAGGCATAAGATTACTTCTTGACATATTTTAAAGAATAAAAGTTAGTTTAATAATATTTTTGTATTAGATTATATATTATAGATAAATATAAGCGTCCCCGTGAGGACTCGAACCTCAGACATCATGGTTTCTGTGTTAAGAATCTTAACAGCCATGCGCTCTACCAACTGAGCTACAGGGACTCAAGAATCAGAATTTTGGTTTGTATTTAAAGTTTACTCTTCTATTTTAAACCAAGATCTACAACTGACTTTATCTGGTTTTTTTCAAGATGTGCATAAACATTTGATTGTTTTGAACCTTTTATTAAAGATATGACTGCTTCTTGAGCATTTTCAAGATATTCAGGATGTCCAATTATTCCTATGAAATTATCTTTTAATTCAAAAGAACATTTTGTTAATTGAACTAAAGTTTGTAATGTTCCCCCTTTTGTTCCGATGATTCTTGCTCGGACTCTATGAAGGTCATTTCTTTGTGTGTGGTCTTTTATATTAATAATTTCAAATATAAAATTTTCTTCTTTTATTAATAATGCAGTTGAAAATGGAAAACCAAAATTTAAAGCATCAATAACTTTTTCAGCAGTATATTCATCTTCAGAATTTCCTTTGAGAAAAACCTCTTTTCCACGATTTGAAATTTTTATGTTTAATTTTTTTTCAAGTTTTTTCTTATTTTTTGTTATTCTTGGAAGTTTGTCACAAATTATTGTTTTCATATGAGATATAATTGCTAGTTTTTTTTAAACTTTTCTTTTTATATTAAATTAGAAAAATTAATAATTATTATTTAGAATTCATTAGTTTCAGTTTTTAAATATCCTTTTTTTCTAAGCCATGAAACTTGATTTGGTCTGTATTTGAATATTACATCTCCTTTGTTATTGTCAAGTTCCCATGGTTCTACAATTACTACATTTTCTGGTCTTAACCATAATTTTCTCTTTAATCTTCCAGGAACTCTACAATTACGCGATTTTCCGTCTGTGCAATTAACAAGTATCTTATTACCTCCAAGTCTTTGTTCAATTACTCCCATTATTTCCTTTCCACGAGGTAATTTTACACGTATGAATGTTCTTTGTTCTTCGGTATTTTGAGAAGTATTTTCTTCTTTATTTTCTGTTAAATCTTTGAATTCTTCTTCCATGATTATTTGATAAGAGATTAGTTTATAAATATATTGAGAATAATATAAAAAAGTAAAATTTATAGAAAAACCATTGCAAAAGGTATATTTTGGATTTTTTTTATACCCTCTTTTGAGATTATTCCTGTTTTTAATGCTATTTCAATTGATTTTTGACCAATAATATTGAATGTAGCATCTTCCATAGACATATTTTTGATTATTTCAATTAATTTTTCTTCAGAAATTTCTTCTCCTCTAAAAAAAGATTCTTTAACATCTAATTGGAATTTACCATCTTCAAATATTTTTCCAAGAAGTTCTGAATCACAAATAGCAACTATATCTCTGTATGATTTTATGATTCTTACAAACATTTTAAAAATAAAAAATAAAATTTAATCTTTAATTAAAAAGATTTTTTAGCGCCATCTTGAATTGCCTTTTCTGCATTATCTTTTGACATCATAGCACACATCTTTGTTCCACAGTCAGGACAGTTTCCTTTAGACATATAACCACCACGTGCAGTTTGAACAACTTCAGGATTCTTCATTTCTTGTCCTTTCTTTTTACACTTTACACAATAAGCTTTTACCATTTTACCTCCATATTATTTAACTAAAAAGTAAAATTAATAGAGAAGTTTATTTTATAAACCTTCTTAATTTGAATTTTTTAATTTATTTAAAAATTAGAATTTATATTTTTCCTCTGACGCTATGTTTTGCTCCGCATGCGAGACAATGGATAAATGCAAGCCTGTGTTCTTTATCTTTAATGAGTTCAGTGTCAGGTTTTTTACATTCTTTGCATAATACAAATTCTTTTACATATTGTTCAATTTTTTGATTTATTTTTGAACTAGGAACTCTTATATTAAGCACGATTCTGTTTCCTTCTTTTTGTCCTGCTGCTGCAAGTTCTTTAAGTAGAAATTTTTGAAAGTGTTCTGGTTTTCTTCTTATGTGCGATGCAATCTGAAAGAAATTTGTAAGAATTGTTTTTTTACCTTCAAAATGTCCACTTGCTTTTGGAATTTCAAATCTTTCATCATTTTTTTCATCTGCGATTATTTTTACTTTACTATAAGCTTCATCAAGTAATTTTTCATATTCTTCCATATTTTAAAAGATAAGAAAGAGTTTATAAATGTTTAATTTAAGATTAATATTAAGATTTCAGAAGATTTATAAATGTTTTAAGAACTTTAAGTTTGTGAGAAAATGGAAGAATATAAGCAAAAGACAATTGATTCTTATAATTTAAATGCAAATAAATTTTCTGAAAAATTTAGAAAATTAATGGATGCCAAAAAAAGGTATGAGTTTCAGAAGTTTATTGATATGATTCCTGGTAAAAAAATGCTTGATTTAGGATCTGGTTCTGGAGATAATGCATATTATTTTTCGCAAAAAAGATTAGATGTAACTTGTATAGATTTGTCTAAAGAAATGTTGAATTTGTCTAAAAATAAAGGGTTGAAGGGTGTTGTAATGGATATAGAAAATTTAGGATTTAAGAAAGAATCATTTGAAGGTATTTGGGCTGTTACTTCTTTATTACATGTTCCTAAGATAAAAATGCCTAAAATAGCTAATGATATTTACCAAATTTTAAAAGATAAAGGAATTCTTTATATTTCTGTCAAAGAAGGTAAAGGAGAAAGATTTATTGAAGATGGAGATAACTTAAAAAGATATTTTTGTTTTTGGGAAAAAAATGAATTTAAGAATGTTTTTGAAAAAAGTTTTGATTTAATTGAATTTAAGAGAATGTCTTTTGGTAAGAGTTTATTTTTGGAATATTTTTTTCAAAAAAGATAATTGTTTGGAATATAAATATTTAAAAATGAAAATTATTTATTTTAATTATGACTGAAAGAGATTATATAAATGGGATATTAGAAGAAAATAGAGGGAGACTTGAAAGTATTTTTATTAGTGAAAAAGATAGATACATGTTTTCTGAAAATTATTTAGAAGAGATAATATTTAATAAAACAAAAAAAACTATTGAAGATATTGCAGAATATTTTCCTTGGTTTGGAATGATAACTTATTCTAGATTTTTAGTAGATGAATTTAAGTTTCCTGAACTTATCTTAGGATGGATTAAAGAAGAAAAACTTTGTGATGGTCCAGAAAGAAATATTTTTAATTATAATACGAATCCTTTAAAAATTAAAGGTCATTATTCTTTAAAACCTACTGAAGAAGGTTTTAAAGTTCTAGATGGTTTAAGAGAACTAAGAAGACAATTTCCCATTAGAGAAGCAAATAAATTTGCAGTGAAAAGTTTATTTGATATGGCTAAAGGAGATTTTTAATTTTCTAAATTCAAATTAAAAATATCAAAAGATGTTCCTTCTGTAAAATGTAATAATCCTTTGTTTACTTTGAAACTTTTTATTGTTTTAGGTAATTTAGAAAATTTAGGAAATCTTATTATATTATGCCATTTAGAAATATCTGTTTTTCTATTTTGTTCGTAAGATTGAAATTGATTCATCCAATTCCATTCTACTAAATAAAGTTCTCTTTCTATTACAAGATTTTCTAATTCATCTTCATCTTTTTCTGACATTTCAGATATTGGTTTTTTTAAGATATATTTTCCTAATCCCCAAAGAGATAATTTATCATTTTTAGAATAACTGAGTTGATGTTCTAAGACTCTCCAAGAAATATGTGTGTATTTATTTTTGTGAATTAGTTTAAATTTGAGTTCTATATTTTTTTCATAATCTGTTAAATCAGCTCCATTATTTGGGTTAACATTTACTCTCAAAACTTCCGCTGCCCATAGACTATTAATTGGGGCCATTATAGAATTAAATCTTCTATGATTCATTTATCCTAACCATCTCAATTTTCCAGGTCTTGGTTCAAATATAATTCCTTCTTCAAGAAGTTTTTTTGTTTCTTGATTAATTATTTCTGGGCTTGTGCCTGAAAGAGTAGGATTCATTATTATCTTGTCAATATCAATTCCACCTTCTTGTTCGGAATTTTTAATTAAATCAAGAATTTTGTCTTTTATTGCTATAATTTGTTCTTTTTGCACAGGAGGAGAATTTTCTGATTTTTCTTTTTCTATTTCCATTTTTCTTAAAAGAAGATATTTTGTATCTTGTTCTTTAATTATTTCAGGAGTTATGTAAACTTCATTGTTAAAAAATCTTAATACTCCAATGATAACTACTGTTTGCCCTTGACTAATGTCTGAAAATTTTTCAACATTTTCTCCAAATACTCTTAATTTTATTTGACCTGATCCATCATCAAATGTAAAAAAAATGTATTTTTTATCTCCTTCACTTTCATATTTTTCCACAATATTTCCAACAATATTTACTCTAACTATTTTTTTATCCCCTAATTCTAAAAAAGAAAATCTATCTCCATCCATTATTGGCTTTCCTATTAACAAATCTCCTATTCTAAATTTATATGCAATGTTTCTTTTGAATTTATCTTCTGTCATTTTCCTATTTGAAAATAATTGGGTATTTTTAAAGATGTCGGAGATTTTTCACTATTTTTATAATTTTAAGACAGATTTCCAATTTCCCCAGTTTAATCTTCTTTTTGAATTTTCTTTTGAATTGTAAGGTTGTTCGTAAATAATATGTTCCCATACAGGATTATGAATTCCTTTTATTTCTGGTCGGTCATCAATTAATAAATCTGATTTAATAATAGTTTTATCTTTTGTAAGAACTATTTTCTTAATCCATTCTTTTCCAAAATTATTTTCAATCCATTGATATTTTTCCAATACACAATTTTCATATTTTGAAAGAGGGCTTGTACATATGATTACATTATGTCCTAATTTCTCAATTTCTGTAAGGGCTTCTAAACTTCCAAGAATTATTGGGAGTGTTTTAAAAAAATTAGGTTCAATATAAATTGATTTAATTAATTCTCTTAAATTTTCAGGATATTGATCTTCCATATAAAATGTAGTTCTTTTATCAAGAGGAATATATTTTTCTTCAGGATATTTTTCTTTGAATTTGTTTAAAAATCCCTTTTCAAAATCTGCTATTACTCCATCCATATCAATTGAAATTATCATAAATTTTTGAAAATATTACTTCTTAAAAGGTTTTATATTTTTGAAAATATACTTACATTCTTTGAACATATCCTTTTTTTGGTTTGAATATTTCTGAATTAATTACAAGTTTGTTTATTCCTTCTTCAATTTCATCTTTACTTAATTTTCCTTCAAGTTCTTTCTCAACCTCTTCAAGAGGAATCATTTTTCCTAATTTACTTTCTAATTTTATTATTGTATCTCTTACAGCGAATATTTTATTTCTTTGAGAACTTGAAAATTTTCCAGAAACTCTATCGATATCAAATGTTTTAGATTCATAATCATAACCTACATGCATTAGATAATATTTCATTATTTCTATTGCAGTTATTGCATCTTCTTTTGTAACTTTTTTACTAAGTCTTATTTTAGCTGAAGCTTCAGACATTCTTATTAAAGCTTGTAATTGTCTTGCAGAAATTGGTATTGGTTTTAAGGCACTAGTTGATGAGACTGGTTTATTTCTCAAATCAACATAGAATTTTTTTATTTCAACTACTGCTTCTTCAGTCAGTTCTGGACTTATTTTCTGTTTTGCATAAGCAACATATTTTCTAAATAATTCTCTTGGAATAATCATTTCTTTTCCTACATTTCTGTGTTCATGTAATACATGGGATGCTATTCTTGAATCTTTTTCTTTATCAGGAATATCTCTTAAAGTAAAAATAACATCAAATCTGTTAATTAAAGTTGGAGGCAAATCGATTTGTTGGCCTATTGGTTGGTAGGGGTCAAATCTTCCGAATTTGGGATTTGCTGCTGCTAGAACAGAGGTTTCTGCACGTAACGTAGCTTGAACATTAGCTTTGGATATTGTTATTGTTTGTTGCTCCATTGCTTCATGCATAGCACTTCTATCTTGAGGATCCATTTTTTCAAGCTCATCAATACAAACAAGACCTTTATTTGCAAGAACCATTGCTCCTGCTTCCAGAGACCATCCTCTTAAATATTCGTCTCTTACAACTGTTGCTGTCAAACCAGCACCTGAAGCACTTTTTCCAACAACATATCTTCCTTTTGGAGAAATATTTGCCATAAATGTTAACATAACTGACTTTGCAACTCCTGGGTCTCCAATTAAAAGAATATGCATATCTCCTCTGCTTTTTTGACCATCAGCATGAACTTTTTTTACACCACTGAATAATTGTAAAATTAGAGATTTTTTTATTTCTTCATATCCCCAGACACTTGGACTTATACTTAAAGCCATTTTTTTGAATATTTCTGGATCTTGAGATAATTCAATAATTTGTGTTTCATCTTCTTCACTAATATCTAATTCTTCAAAAGTTTCTTCCATAGGAATTATATTATTTGTTTCAATTGCGAGTTCAAATCTTGTTGATAAACCTCCGCTGTTTAAAGGAACTGGAACTTCTTTTAAAATTCCAATGACTTTAATTCTGCTTCCAGGAGTTGTTTTTTCTTCCATTTTTGGTTCGACTAAATCTTCTTTAACAAACACATTTATTCTTTTTGGCTGTTCTCCTCCAGATAATGATTCAGGAGCTTCTTCAATAACTAGTCTTTGAGTATCAACCATTTCTTTACTCATTAAACTAAATCCCCCTCTCCTCCCACAAGAACACCTTGTAGGTTCTCTGAATTTTTTCTCTATTTGTAAAACAGAAATAATTGTTCCACAGGAAGGGCATTCGAATTTTGCATTAACTACTTGAGGTCTTACATCTGATGTTTGTCTTATTATTCCTTCAATAATTATTAATTCATTTAAATGTCTTGAACGAATATTTCTAACTTTTATTTCAAGGCTTTCTGGGAGATTTTGAAGTCTTACTCTTGAATTATTGATTAAACCAGATTCTTCAATTGCTAATTCAACAATTCTTAAAGTTTCTTCAGGATTTTTAATTATTTCTTCAGAAAGTTTATTTGAAAATTCAATTAATCTCATAAAATTAATTAATATTACATTATTTCCTTCTCGAATTGAATCACCCAACTCTTTTTTATAAAATTCAAAAAAATTCTTTGCTTCAATTAAAATTTCTTCTCTTTTTTTGGGTTTTTTCTCATCTTTATTTGATATAAATTCTTCTTCCATAATTAATCAAGAAATAGTCTGTTTTTATAAATTTATATCTATTTTTGGATAGTTTGTATACTTGGAATTATCTTTTAATAATAAATTTAAGAAATATTAATTATTTTTTATAATTTTTTAAAGCTCTTTTTACATTTTTTAGAAGTTGATCCATTGAATCTTCTAATTGTCTTTTGTTTTTTGTTCCAGTACATACAAGTTTCCCATTACTAAATAATAAGAAAGTAGCATTTGGTTCTATTAATTTATAAACTAATCCTGGAAATTGTTCTGGTTCATATTCAGTATTTTCCATTTCTAAAGCTAAAAAGTTTAAATTTAACTTTAAATTAATTGTTCCTGAGGCAACAATATTTTGAACAGTTATTTTTGGTTTTATAGTTATTTTAACATTTATTTTTTTTAATTGTTTTATTACAGCTTCTATAACTTGTTTTACTTGGGAAACTGATTTTGTTCCAGTGCATACTAAATTACCTGAAGAAAAAACTAAAACTGCTGATTTTGGCTCTTTAATTCTTAAAACTAAACCTGGAAAAGTTTTTGGATTATATTCTGTATTTGGTTGTGTTCTTGCTAATTTTGTTAAAGGAACAGGTTTTTCTAAAGATGCAGTTGCCACAATATTTTGTATTTTGTAACTGCTTTTTGTTTCCATTCTATTTATAAATAAAATTCCTTTATAAAGGTTTTTAAATAGATGGAGGAGAAATATTATCCGTATCTATAATTTCTTTTCTGATTTTCAAAATCTTTTTTTACTTCATCAAGATTTGTTATTTCTGAAAGAAGCTTGTCTTCTCTTAAAGCAGTAAATCTTGGAAATCTTAATGCAAATCCTGAAGAATAATTTGGAGATTTTTGGATTTCTTGATAGGTTACAGAAACAATTATTCTTGGAATAACTTTTACTTTTTTTCCTTTTTCTTCTTTTATTAAAGGAATTAATTTATTTGTTAATTCTTCAAATGAAATTTTTCCTGATTCTGAAGATAATTTTTCAGTTATACCTGTTCCCATTTTTCCAATTTCAAGATATTCTCCTTTTTTTCCGTTCTTACATGATAGAATAAAACTAGACATCCATCCACTTCTTTTACCTGTTCCGTATTCTGCACCAGTTATTACTAAATCTAAATCTCTTTCCTCTGGTTTAATTTTTAACATGTGTCCAACTCTACTCCCAGGTTTATAGATGGCAGAAAGATTTTTCATCATAACTCCTTCTTGATTATTTGAAAGGGCTTTTTTGTAAAATTCTTTTGCCTTTTTTTCATCATCTGTTATTATTTGTTTTGAACAAATAATTTTGTAAGGTTTATTTTTAATTATTTTTTTAATTATTTTTGTTCTTTTTTCAAATGGACTGTCTAAAAAAGATTTACCATTATAATAAATAATATCAAAAACATTTACTTCTACTGGAAGTTCTTTTTGAATTTTTTCAATATGATATTTTCTTCTTATTCTTTTACTTATATCTTGAAAAGGTTTGTAAATTTTTGTTTTTTTGTTAAATCCAACTGCTTCAGAATCTAAGATAAATGATTTTCCTTTGATATATTTTTTTACATATTCTACAACTTCTGGAAATTGTTTTGTAACATTTTCTAATCTTCTTGTAAATAATTTTATATCTTTTTCAGATTTTTTATGAATTAAAAGTCTGAATCCATCATATTTATATTCTATTGCACAAGGTTTACCGACGGTTTTAAATCCTTCAGAAATATTTGAAACTTTTTGTGCAAGCATAGCTTTTATTGGTTTTCCTACTTCAAGAGTAACTTTTTCAAATTCTTTTAGTTTTTTCTTTTTTGCTATTTCAAAAACCATTGCTAAATCATTTGATTTATCTATTGCTCCTTGAACTATTTTTGAACATATTTTTTTATCTTTTTTTGAAAAAAATGCTAAACAAATTGATTCTCTTACTGTGTTTTCTTGAATTCCTATTCTTAAATCTCCTATTAAAGTTCTTATTAAATATAAAGATTCAATAGGTGTTGCAGAAACAAGGAGTTCTGTAATTAATGAAATTTTTTTTCCAACACTTCCTTTTCCTTCAAGTTCTGGGAGTTTTCTTAAATTTTCAAGAACTTTTTCTGTTGTTAATTTTTTTAGAGAATTAAGAGTTGCCTGTTTTTTATTTTTTGTTAATTTTTCAGAAACTTTTCCTATGTCACCTATATTTTTCCATTCTTTTATTACTCTTTTTACATCAATTCCACAAGATTTGGATATTGCTTTTATTGCGAGTTGATTACTTATTCCAATTTTTTTTTCATCATATTCAGGATAAATATCTCCCAGTAATAAATACATAATATCTTTGTCTTCTTTAGAAAAATTTTTTAAAAATTCAGCCAAAATTTTTATTTTTTCCAGACGTTTTGTTGTGCTGGAAGCTTGATTATAAAATTCAGCAAGTTTTTTGTATTCCATCTTTTTTAATAATAACTAAAAGAAATAAGTGTTTTTAAGTTTAAGGATTTAAAAAAATTAAAAATGTTGAGCAAGTTTTCCCTATATGGAAAAGTAGGGGAAAGAATAATCAATTTTTTTTCTTATATGTTTTTTTTAAAAAAATAAGATTAATCTTAGAAATCATTGGATTATAAACTGTCAAGATAAAATTTATTGTCCCTCAAACGAAATTAGAGGTGAACAAAAATATATGGATATTTTTATTAAAACTATTGTTAGAAAGTTTTTTTAATAATTAATTTGATTATTCACTCATCCATAATCTATGTAAGTTGCAATAAGCTCTTACACTCTTTACATGAAAAGTAAATTCAACTTCTGGTTTATCACCAGGATTTAGAAAAATTTTTGAAACTTCTCCATTTTCTGAAGTTGCCTCAATCCATTCAATATAATGCTCTTCTTCCATAGGATGTTCAATAGAACCTACTTTTACTTTGTTGCCTTCAACAATTGGAATATGTTTTTCTTTTGAAGCATCAGTAGTATTTTCTTCTTGAAGATTCATATTTTGTCCACAACAAACTAAAGTTCCTCCTGCTTCATGTAAGACTTCTACGATATTTCCGCATATTTCACATCTATAAACTTGATTTTTTTTTGTTGGCATTTTAATATTCTTCACACTTTAATTGAAAATATGAACTTGAATGATTACATGCTGGGCATTCTTTTGGAGGAAATTCTCCATAATGAATATAACCACATTCTCTGCAAACCCACCATTTTTTCTCTGTTTTATTAAAAAATGATTTGTTTTTTACTTGTTCTAATATTTTTTTATATCTTTCTTCATGATGTACTTCTGCTTGAGCAATTGATTTTAACCTTACAGCAATTTCATTTAATCCCTCTTCTTCAGCAGTTTTTGCAAATGAAGGATACATTTCAGTATTTTCAAAATGTTCTCCATCAATAGCTGCTTGCAAGTTTTCTTCTGTTGTTCCATAAATAGTTGGTGCAACTGCTTCTACAGAAATTTCATTAAGTTCTTCTTTGTTTTCTGATTTTTCTTTTAATTCTTGAATGTGCTCAAAAAGTCTTTTTGCATGCTCTTTTTCATTATCTGCAGTTATTAGAAATATCTCTGCTATTTGTTCATATCCTTCTTTTTTAGCAATTTTTGCATAATAAGTATATCTGTTTCTTGCCTGACTTTCTCCAATAAATGCTTTTGTTAAATTTTTTATAGTTTTTTCCATTTTATATTGATAAAGAAATTTAATAAATTTCTCTTTAAATAGTTTTTGTGTTCTTTCTAAGTAGAATCAATTCTTAATTTATTTTCCTTTTCTTCCACCAGCTCTTACACTTGGTCTTGATTTGTTTGCAGGATTTTTATTTCTTAAACCTCTTGATTTTTTCCCTGCTGAAGTTAATCCTCTTAAAGCTTTATTTTTATTAGCTGGTTTTGTAATCCAGTTTATTATTTTATCATTTTTTATTTCAGATTTTTGAGGGTCAACACATATAACTTCGTAAAAATAATGTATCCCATCTTTTCCAATTAAATAAGAATTTAGAACTTCTAAATTTTTGTATTTTTTTTGAACACGTGATTCTGCTATCCATTTATAGCTCATCTTTAAAGTTTTTCTTGCATGAAGTCTTTTTGATCTACGACCTTTGTTTGGACGCGGTCTTTTATGTCCTCCTCTTTTTATTCTTATACGAATTATTACAAAACCTTTTTTACTTTTATAGCCAAGACTTCTTGCTCGGTCAAGACGTAATGGTTTTTCAACTTTTACAAATACTTGTTCTTTTCTCCAGATAATCATTCTTTCTCTTAAAACTTTTATATCTGGTTTTTTCCACGCTTCTCTTATGTAATGATAAAGTCCTTTAGCCATTTTAATATGTAGGAAATAGAAAAGATTGCTTTTTAAAGCTTATGAAAATGTTAATTGGTTAATTTTATAAATGGAGTTATTGTTTTTGATTTAGGAGCCTGTAGCTCAGCGAGACAACGAAGTTTTCTCGCGCACTTTCCGGTTTGAATTAATTTAAACTGATTAAACGTTACAGTCTCTAAAAAAATAATGAGCCTGTAGCTCAGCCTGGCTAGAGCGCTGCTCTGATAATATGGAAAATTCCTAAATCAGAAAGGCAGAGGTCCACGGTTCAAATCCGTGCAGGCTCATTTAAACTAACATTATCTTTCATTAATTTTTTCAGATTTTTTGTAAAGAAATCATATTTTTCTTGATCTATTATTTTTATAAGGTTTAAATCTTTATTGTAGAGAACGTCTTTAAGTTTAGTTCCTTCTTTGAATATTTTAGCTATTTCTTGATCTGAAAGTTCCATTTTTGAAAGAAGTCTCCAACCCTTAATATGAATTTTATTTGTTATTTTTTCATGATATAGAGATTTTAAGATTTTTTCTTTTTCTAAGAGTTCTTCATAATTTAATTCATTAATCATTTTTTTTGATTTTCTAAAACTTTTTGCAGTATAATCTTTAATTATAAGATTAGTTTCTTTTTCTATATTCAATATTAATTCTTTCAAATGCAAATTAAGAAAATTCCCATCTTTTCCAAGTTCAATAATTGGTCTTTTTATTTCTCTTGCTATTTTTTCTATTATCTTTCCTTTTTGTATAATTTGTATTGCAAGATTTATATTAAAAGATAATATAATTTCTGACTTATTTAATTCAATTAAAAGTTTATCAAAAATTTCTCTATGTCTTTCAATTATTCTAATGTATCTATTTACATAACTAAAAATTTCTTCAGTACTTTTTAGGATGTGTCTTTTATCTTTGTAAAATAAAGTTATTTCATTTTTTCTTTCAGATATTGCTATTACAAGTGTTCCAACTTGTTTTGTTGTTCTTTCTCCTGCTTTGTGCCTTGTTCCAGTTTCTTCACTTTTTATAGAATTATTTGGAGTAAGAAGAACATTTGCATATTCTATTCTTTTTAAATTATGAGATAAAATTATTGCTCCATCCATTTTTCCTAATTCAATCATTCTTTGAGGAGTAAATTTTGTATTAATTTTAAAACCGCCATCCATTAATGGAAATAATCTTTCATTTTGAATAACTATTAATGCTCCCATTCCACCATTTAATATCCCATTAATAGCTTTTCTAATTTTAGTTCCAGGTGCTACAATTTTTAGAATATTTAGAAATTCTTCTTCAGAAGTAGTTTGCTGAATTTTTTTTACTATAACTTCTTGGATTTCTTTTTTTGTCATATATTTTAGAGATTAATTATTTAATATCTTCTTCATATTTTTACTAAATTAATATTATTAATTATTAGTGTCAAGTTCAAGAAGTATTTTTTCTTTTAAGAGTTTTAAATTTCTTATTGGGAAGTTTAGAGGAATTATTTTAAAATAAGCTTTTTTATTAGCAATGGCTTTTATTTCAATACTATTTTCAAGAGAAGTTATTGATATATCTTCTTGGGATTTGACTCCAGGAGTATTAAGTTCATAAATAATTTTGTCTGAAAGTCTTCTTATATTTGTTGAAGGTTCTTCTCTTGGAAGGGAGGAATATTTTTTAATATTTTTTTGAGAAAAATATTTTGAATAAGATTTTTTCTCTATTTTGTTTTCTTTAACTTTTAGAGGATTATTTTCTTTAATTAAATCAATTTTTTTCCCATTAACAAATAATTGGAAATCTGTTTTTGGAGATATTTCTCTAAGAGTTTCATTTTGTTGTAAATTTTTCATTTCTTTCTCCATTTCTTTTTCAATCATTTTCATAACTCCATTTAACATTTTTCCCATAATTCCTCCACCCCTTCCTCCAAGTAGAGATTTAGTAAATCTTTCAAATTCATTTTCTGGCATATTGTTTTCTATTGAATCTGTTCTTCCCAACATTCCTGAATTTTCTTTTTTATTTTTTTTGTATTTCATATTTAAAGAATTTCCACAATGAGGACAAAATTCATATTTGTTATTAATTTGATTATTGCACTTGTTACACTTTTTTTTATTAAACATCTATAAAAATAGAATCTTTTATTTAAATAATTTTGGTATTATTTTAGAAAATGTTTATTTATTCTCTTAAATTAGAAGGTTATTTCTAAAAATTAAGAATTTATTTGAATGATTAACTTTTTATACAATTTTTATTTAAGTGTTTTATGAAAAGGAAAAAATTTTATGTTACGACTGCTATTGATTATGTAAATGCAGAACCACATATAGGTCATGCTTATCAAAAAATTGTTGCAGATGTCTTAGCTAGATTTTATAGATTAAAGGGATATGATGTATTTTTTCTTACAGGAACTGATGAACATGGGAAAAAGATTGAAGATGCAGCAAAAAAAAATGGAAAATCTTCTAAAAAATTTGTTGATGAAATTTCAGAAAAATTTAAAGAATCTTGGAAGGCATTGAATATAGATTATAATAGATTTATTCGTACTACTGATAAAGACCATGAGAAAATTGTTAAAGATATAATTAATAAAATTTATGAGGAAGGAGATATTTATCTTGGAAAGTATGAAGGATATTATTGTGTTGGATGTGAAGCATATTATACAGAAAAAGATTTAGTTGAAGGATGTTGTTCTATTCATAAAACTAAAATAGAAAGATTAAAAGAAGAAAGTTATTTTTTTAAGTTGTCAAAATATAAAGATTTTTTATTAGAATTGTATAAGAAAAATCCTAATTTTATTCTCCCTGTTTCGAGAAAAAAAGAAGTTGTGAATAGAATAAAAGATGGATTGAAAGATTTGAGTATTTCAAGAACTAGTTTTAAATGGGGAATTGAGTTTCCTTTTGATAAAAAACATATAACTTATGTTTGGTTTGAGGCATTGATAAATTATTATACTGCAACAAGAACAAAAGGAAAAGAGAAATTTTGGCCGGCAGATTTACATCTTTTAGGAAAAGATAATACTTGGTTTCATTCAGTTTATTGGCCAGCAATTTTAAAATCTGCAGGGATAAGTATTCCAAAGTCAACATTTAATCATGGATTTTTGACATTCAATGGACAAAAAATATCTAAATCTTTAGGGAATGTAATTTCCCCAATTATTTTAGAGAAAAAATATGGTGCAGATAGCATTAGATATTTTTCTCTTAGAAATTTTCCTTTTGCAAGTGGGGAGGATGGTGATTTTTCAGAAAAAGCTTTAACTGACAGACATAATAATGAACTTGCAGATAAATTAGGAAATCTTATTTCAAGAGTTTCAGTTTTAATTGAGAAAAATGGAATGCAAAAAGTTGAAAATAGACTTGTTAAAAAATTGAATGTTAAAAAAATTGAAAATTTAATTAAAAGTTATCAATTTGATAAGGCATTAAATGAAATTTTTGCTTTTATTGATGTTTGTAATGAATATGTTCAGAATAAGAAACCTTGGGAGACAAAAGATAAAAAAGTTTTATATGAATTGGCTGATTCAATTAAAGTAATTTCAATTTTGCTTTGGCCTTTTATACCCACTACTAGTGAAAAAATTGCAAAACAATTTAAATTTAAAGTTGGAAAAAATTGTTTTGATGAAATTAAAAAACCTTTAAAAATTAGTAAAATTAAAAAAGGAGATATTTTATTTAAAAAGATAAAATGATACAAGGAATAAAAGATATAGTTAATTTTGAAGATTGGGAAAAGTTGGATTTAAGAGTTGGTCAAATAATTCAGATAGAAGATATCTCTGGAGCAGACAGACTTTACAAACTTACTATTAATTTGGGAGATGAAATTTGGGACAGAATTGTTTGTGCAGGAATTAAAGAGCATTATTCTAAGGAACAACTTAAAGATAAAAAAGTAATTTTATTTGTTAATTTAAAACCAAGAAAATTAAAAGGAATTGAAAGTCAAGGGATGATTTTAGCAACTGTTTCAAATAATAAAGTTTATCTTTTAAGTGTAGACAATGAAGTTGAACTTGGAAGTAAAGTTAGTTAATTTAAATTTATCTACTTCTAATGATTTCAATTCTTGGACAGTATTTATTTATTGGACATTTGGAACACCAAGGAGAAATTGGTTGGCAAATTTCTTTTCCAAATTGAACAAAGATGGCGTTAAATTCATTCCAGTATTTTTTTGGAAGTATTTTTTCTAATGCTTTTTCTGTTTTTTCAGGAGTTTTTGTTTTTACCCAACCTAATCTGTTTGGAATTCTATGGCAGTGAGTATCTATTGGAAGAACTTGTTTTTTAAATGCAAAAGCTAAAACAATGTTTGCAGTTTTTGGTCCAATACCTTTAATGCTCAAAAGTTCTTCTTTTGAATCTGGGACTTTTTCATTAAATCTATTAATTATTTCTTTTGAAACATGTTTGAGTGTTCTTGATTTTTTTTTGTAATGACCTGAACTGAAAATTAATTTTTCTAATTTTTTTATGGGTAGTTTTAATATTGTTGAAGGAGTAGATGCTACAGCAAAAAGTTTATTTGATGCAATTTCTGTATTTTTATCTTGCGTTCTTAAACTTAATAAACAAGAAATTAATATTTTAAAAGCATCTGGTTTTTTTCTCATTCTGTTGAGTGTAGTTCTTTCGTTGCTAGGATAAGCTTTAGAAAGTGTATTCATAATTTGAGGTATTTTTTTTATTGAGTTCATATATATTTTATGAGATAAATCCTTATAAATCTTAATTTTTATTTAATTAAATGATTGATTATAATTCTTTTGAAAAATTTGGGAAAAAAGGTTATGCAGAATTAGTTAGAAAAATTAATAATTTTTATGAATTAAATGGGAAATTTCCAGAAGATTTAAGAGGATTCTCTGTAACAAGTGAAGATGTAGCTGTTTTAAAACATAGGGGAAAATTGGAGAGGAAATTAAGTAAAATTAAAGAACCAAGATTACTTTTTTTGAAAACTTTTGATAAAAAAGATGAAAAATATTTTTCAAATAATAATCAATTTATTTATGATAAATTTAATTATAAATTTAGAAATCTTGAAGAGAATAAAGGATATATTGAACTAGGTTTAAGTTTTATAAATCAAGATATTTTAGATGAAATAAATAAACATTGTCTAAGGTTTGTTTCGACTAATAGAAGGATTTTATTTGTTAGACCTGAGAGATCTTTTAAACAATTGATAATTCCTTCTTCTTTTGGATTTAAAGCAAATAATACTGGAACTTTGGTAAATCCTATTTATATGATGGAAGATGTTTTGAGTGATAGAGATAAAATTTTAGGACATTTATATTCTCAAGGATTAAGAAGAAAAAATTTAAGAAAAATTAAAGCTTTATTTAGTGAAGAATCTTTAGATTATCTTAGAGAATCTTCAAAAGGTATGTTAGGTGTTGATGTTTATGATTTAGGTTTTATTCAAAAGTTTGTTCTTCGTAGTTAATTATTTTTTAGAAAAGAATTTTGTTGTAAAAAATATTCCTATAACTGAAATAATTGTTACAATTAGTGCAGTTATTATTTTTCCTTTTATAGGACTTATTGAAATTATTGTATCAACATATTCAATTATAACATCTTTCCATACAAGAGCTATAAGAAAACCAAATGCTGCAATTATTGCAGTTTCTAAAGATTTTTTTAATTCTAATTTAAATTTTTTAAACATTTTGTTTTAAAATAATCTCTTTAATTTTATTTACACTTTCAGGATTAACTAAAGTCATTAGTCCTTTTGGCGTTTCATTATTTAAGAGACTTTTTAGAATTCTTCTCATTATTTTTCCTGAACGAGTTTTTGGCAAGTCTTCTACAAAATAAACTTTATGAGGTCTTGCAGTAGGACCTAATGCTTTGTCAACTTGTTTTTTTATTTCTTTTTCTAATTCTTTTTCATTTTTATTTATTTTTGATTTTAGAACAACAAAAGCTACAGGAACTTGTCCTCTGATTTTGTCGGCAATTGGAACTATTGCAGATTCATTTACAATTTTGCTTCCATCAATAGCATTTTCTAATTCAGCAGTTGCTAAACGATGACCTGCAACTTTCATTACATCATCTGTACGACCAGTTATTCTAATTAAATTGTTATGCAAATATGCTCCGTCGCTAGTATCATATTTTGTTTTAAATCTCCAGTAAGTTTTTAAATATTTTTTATGATTTTTGTAAACTCCATGAAGAAGTCCAGGGGCAAAAGGACTTTCTTGAACAAGAAAACCAGTTTTTCCTTTTTTTATTGGTTTTCCAGAATTATCTACAATAGAATGCTTTGTTCCTGGGAAACTTTTACCTGCAACAGTCGGAACAAAAGGACCTATTCCTGGAAGAACATTAATTAAAGTTCCTCCTGTTTCTGTTTGCCACCATGTATCAATAATTGGACATCTGCTTTTTCCTATTTTTTTGAAATACCATTCCCAAGATTCTTTATCAATTGGTTCACCTACAGTTCCTAAAATTCTTAAACTATTTAATTTATGTTTGTTAACATATTTATCTCCTGCTTTTATGAACATTCTTATTGCAGTTGGTGCGGTGTAAAATACTGTTACTTTGAATTGTTCTACAATTTTCCACCATCTTTCATAATTAGGAAAATCTGGTGTTCCTTCATAAATTAAAGTTGTTGCACCATTTAGCAAAGGGCCATAGAAAGCATAGGTATGTCCTGTTATCCAACCTATATCTGCAGTGCACCACATTACATCATCGTTATGCAAATTAAAATTCCATTTAGTTGTCCAGTAAGCTTGAGTTGCATATCCTCCTATATCATGAATAATTCCTTTGGGTTTACCAGTTGTTCCAGATGTATAAAGTATGAATAAAGGATTTTCAGAATTCATTGTTTGAGGCAGACAATAATCATCTGATTCTTCTAAAATTTTATTAAAAGATAAAAATTTTCCAGAATATTTTTTATTTTTATCCAATCTTGAAATCATTACAACTTTTTTAATAGAAGTTTTTTTGATTGCATTTTCAACTTTTTTTAAAAGATCTGTTTTTTTACCTCTTCTGTAATATCCATCAGCAGAGATTAATACTTTAGCCTTTCCGTCTAAGATTCTTGCTTTTAATGCATCAGATGAAAAAGCAGAAAATACTACGCTATGTATTGCTCCAATTCTTGTACATGCTAACATTGCAATTAAAGCTTCAGGAATTAATGGAAGATAAATTGCAACAACATCTCCTTTTTTAACACCTAATTTTTTAAGAGCATTTGAAAATTTGTTTACTTTTTTATATAATTCTTTATAGGTAATTTCAATAGGCTTTTCATTAGTTGGTTCTGGAACCCAGATTAATGCTTTTTTATCTGCTTTATCTTCTAAATGTCTATCTAAAGCATTAACACAAAAATTTAATTTTCCTCCTTTGAACCATTCAAAATAAGGTAATTTTTCAACATAAGTATTTTTGTTTTCCCATTTTTCTTCCCAAAAAATTCCTTGTTCTGCAAGTTCTCCCCAAAATTTAATAGGATTTTTTTCTGCTTGTTTGTAAATTTTTTCATCATTAACCCAAGCAATATCTTTCATTGCTTTTGAAGGCCAGTAATTCCCAGATTTTTTTACAACATAGTTTGTCATTTTATTTTATTAATTATACTTCAATAAATTTTCTTTTTTCTTTTGTTCCTTTGTACCAAAGCATTTTTGTATAACCAGTATTATCAATTTGATAAGGTTTTATATCCAATATTTTTAATATTTCTCTTATTCTACTTCTGGCTTTTTTTAATTCAGATTTTTGACAAAGATATTCAATCTCCAAGAAGTATCCAAGATGTTTTACTTTATTTATTTCTATTGAAGCTCTTTTATCTTTTTTATATTTGTAAGTTTCATTTCTTTTTATTTTTTTTACCCATTCTTTAAATCCTAAATCTTCAAATAAAGCCAGAAGGTCTTTAACTTCATCTTTCCCTTTTAATTTAAATTCAAATTCTTGTTTTACTACAATATCTTTTGTCCAGAGTTTAGTAAGCCATTTTTTAAAATTAACTTCAAACTCATCTTTCATTGCTCTTATTCTAAATGCTTTTTTTGGATAGCCATTTTTTTGAATAGCAAAATAATCATCTGCTTTTTTCCCTTTTTTTTCAAATATTGCTATCTCTTTAATTTTATTTTTTATTTTAGAAACTTCTGAATCTTCAAGTTTAATTTTTGTTTCAACTTCTAACCAAGCCATTTTATCACCTTTTTAATAATCAAAAAAAGATATCTCTATTTAAAAAGATATTGTGTAATAAAAAAAGTTTATAAATAAGAAAATGTTTTTATATTAATGAAAAGAATATTTATTTTATTATCTTTTATTTTATTATCTAGTTTAATTCCTAGTTTTGTTTCTGCAGAAGCTTGTAATTTGGACGTTACAATGTTGAATCAAGATCCTTATCCCGTTATTCCTGGAGATTATGTTAAAGTTGTTTTTCAGGTTACAGGAGTTGAAAACCCTGAATGCGGAAAAATTTCATTTAAATTAATTGAAAAATATCCTTTTTCTTTAGATTCTAATGTATCCTCAAAAGTAAAAATAGAAGGAGGAACTTATCAAAATGATTTTAATTCTGATTTGTTAATTCCTTATAAACTCAGAGTTGATAAAAATGCAATTGAGGGAGAGAATGAATTAGAGATTAGATTAAGTTCTAATGATTTGGATGTTTTTAGTAAGACTAAAAAATTTTCTATTGAAGTTAAAAATGTGCTTGCAGATTTTGAGATTTTTGTAAAGGATTATAATTTTGAAACAAAAGTATTAACTTTAGGAATATTAAATATAGCTGATTCAAACGTTAAAGCATTAACTTTGGAAATTCCAAGACAAAATAATATTCAAATAATTGGTTCAAATATAAATATTATAGGGGACTTGGATTCAAATGATGATTCTACTGCTGACTTTAAAGCTGTTTTAAAAAATGGAAATGTAAAAGTAAAAGTATCTTATAATGATGTTATTAATGAAAGAAGAGTTTTAGAAAAGAATGTTTCTTTTGATCCAACATATTTTTTAACTCAAGAAAAAAGTAAAGGAATTAAAGATTATACTTATTTAATTTATATTTTTATTTTTATAGTTATTGTTTTTTTATTTTTTAGAAAATATTGGAAGAAAAAAGAAAGAACAAGAAAAAAAAGTAGTGCTAGATTTGGTTGAATTTTTATTCATATCTTAATGCATCTACGGGATTTATTCTTGAAGCTCTAATTGCAGGAAATACTCCTGAAATTGCACCAGTTATTGTGGCGAAAATTATTCCCCCTATGAAAAGCCATATATTAAAATTAGGTTGTAAAAATCCATAATTAAGATTATTAAGTATAATTCCTCCTGTATAACTAAATGCAAATCCAACTAAGACCCCTATTACTCCTGCTATAAATCCTAAGAATCCTGATTCAAATAAAAATATCCAAAATATATCTGAATTTCTAGCACCTATGCTTTTTACAATTCCTATTTCTTTGGTTCTTTCAAGAACAGAAGTTATCATTGTTGTGGCTGTATTAATTGTTGAAACAAATATTGATATGAGTGCTATTAAAATTATAAATCCTATAACAATGTTAAGGGCATTTGAATAACCTTTAATTACATCTTGATAAGATTGAACAAAAAAATCCTCTCGTCCTTTTTTAAGATTTCTTTCTTCTCTTAAGGATTTTTCAATCTTTCCAATTATATTTTCTACTTTATTAATATCCACTTTTGCAATAATCCATATGTAAGATAAATTTTCTTCTGGGAAGAGTTTTTTTATATAATTATCTGAAATATAAACATTTGAATCATCTTGAGGATTTCCAACTTTATTCATGAATCCTATAACTTTTATTTTTTCATTATTTAATTCTATATTTTGGTTTAGTTTTATTCCTTTGGGAAATATTTTTTTATCTACCATATAATTATATCCTAAAATAATTTCTTTTTTATTTTCGCTTAATTGTTTTCCTTTGAATATTCCTATATTTAATCCGTCCATTACAAGTGGTTTTTTTGGTTCATAACTTATCAAAAGAGTGTAAATTCTTTTATCTCTTGATTTGACTTCAATAGTTTTAAAAGAAGATCCTGAGACTTCGTAAACTCCTGGAACTTTTTCAACAGCTTTTATATCTTTATCATAGAACTTTACATTACTGCTTAACATTTTTAAGGGCCCTCCTGTGGGTTGAATTACTATTTTGTCTGCAGAAGATCCAGTAGTAAGGTCTCCAATATATTTATAGAGTCCAAGACCAAAACTAAGAAATATAAATATAGTTGCTATTCCTATTAAAATAGAAATTATTGTAAATATGCTTCTGGTTTTTCTTTTGTTTAAATTTCTTAAAGAATATTTTACTGTTTCTTTTCCTATCATCCTCTTAAAGCCTCCACAGGATTTTGTTTTGCTGCATTCATTGCAGGAATTACCCCTGCTGTTGCTCCTATTAAAAAACTTCCAACAAGAGTTAATAATATTAAAAGAATATTTATATTTATTTTTACATTTGTTCCAATAAAATTATTTATTCCAATTATTCCTATGTAACCTATTAATATTCCTAAAATAACTCCTAAAATTCCTCCAAGAAGACCCATAAAACCAGACTCGACAAGGAATTGCATAAAAATATGTTTATTTTTTGCACCAATTGCTTTCATAATTCCTATTTCTTTTTCTCTCTCTAGAACAGATGTTGTCATTGTATTAACAATTCCAATAATTCCAACAAAAATTGAAATAGATGCTATGAGGATTATGAATATTTGAATTGCATTTAAGATACTATTTATTTGATCCAACATTGCTTCAGGAGTTGAGATTTTAAAATCTTCCTCACCTATTTTAACATTTCTTCTTTTTCTAAGTAATTTTTCAATATCTTCTTTTGCTTTGTTCATTAAATTTTGATCTTTAACTTTTACACCAATTATTCCAATATTATTTCCATATCCAATAAGATTATTTAAATCGTCATTAAACATAAATATTACATTGTCCAAGAGAAAACTTCCTTTTTTTTCTAAGATTCCTGAAACAGTGAATTTTTTATCTTGAATAAGAACTTTATTTCCAACTTCTATATTTTTATCAAATCCATTTTTATTTTTATTTGCAAGATTATTTCCTATGATTATTTTTCCTGTATCTCCTAATTTTAAGAGTTTTCCTTTTTCAGTTTTTAAATCCATTATTTCATATATCTCTTTTATTGATTTTTCATCAATACTTCCAGCAAAAGGAACTATTAATTTATCATTATATTCCATTTTTACAACTTCAATATTTCTTCCAACTGCAAATTCTACAGAATTTATTTTTCTAATTGCTTTTACATCTTGTTCTGTTAAAGGGTTTACAACATTTGATCCTGGTGGACCATAACTTAATCCTCCTGCCTGAATCGTTATTAGTTGGGTTGAACTAATTCCAAATTGAGAATTTACTGCTGTTTTTAATCCATTTCCAATAGTGATAAGTGAAATTACTGCAATAATTCCTATAACAATTCCCAAGAGAGTTAACCAACTTCTTATTCCTCTTTTTCTTAAATTTTTAGAAGCAAATGAAAAATAATTTACCATTTTATTTATTTTTCTTTTTAGTTATTTTTTCTATTTTTCCATCTTTTAACCAATAAACTATTTTGGCATGTTTATTTGCAAGATTTTGATCATGAGTTACCATTATTATTGTTTTCCCTTCTTTGTTTAATTCTTTTAGAAAATTCATAACTTTTTCTCCTGTTTTTGTATCTAAATTTCCTGTGGGTTCGTCGGCAAGAACAACTTCTGGGTCATTTGCTAAAGATCTTGCTATAGCAACTCTTTGTTGTTGTCCTCCTGAAAGTTGATTTGGGTAGAAGTTTTTTCTATCAATTAATCCAACTTTTTCTAAAAGTTCTTCAGCAATTTCTTCTCTTTCAAAATTAGGGATTTTTTGAAATTCCATTGGAAGCATGATATTTTCTTTTACAGTTAAATTAGGAATTAGATTAAATTGCTGGAAAATAAATCCAACTTTTTTTCCTCTTAATTCTGCAAGATCTGATTCACTAAGATAAGAAATGTTTTCATTATCAAGGAAAATTGAACCTTTTGTTGGGACATCTAAACTTCCTATTAAATTCATGCAAGTACTTTTTCCACTCCCTGAAGGTCCCATGACTGCAACAAAATCTCCTTCTTTTATAGAAATACTTATACCATCAACTGCTTTTACAATATTTTCTCCAAGATGATAATATTTGAATACATTTTTTAATTTTATAATTTCATTTTTTACCATTTAATATTAAGAATAAGTTTGCTTAAATAATTTGTTAATAGTTTTTTGTTTAGAAGAAAAGTATTATGTATTTATGATTAACAAAAATAATTATAATTTTGAAAAGAAATAATTTAAAAATACAAAGAAATTAGTAAAATAGATTATATTGCCTACACATAACAAAGATAATCCTAGACATACCTCTTTCTTGGTTTACTCAAAACTAGATAAACATTTATTAAAACAAATTCATATTACATATTATGTCTTGGAAAGGAGTTATACTCAAAGAAAGTTTGGAAGATTATTCTATATTAGAATTAATAGAAATAGTTGAAACTAAAGAAGATAGATATAACATAGAAGTTGAAGATAATAAAAAAGAAGAGTTTGTACAAAAATCAATTAAGATTCTTAAACCTAAATTCTATATTCATTTAGTTAAGGACAAAGTTATGTATGTTATGTTTAGAAACCACATGTTTAAATTTAGTAGAGGTTATCCTGAATTAGAAACTGCGAGAGAGTTTGGAAAAGATTTAGGGATTCCAAAAGAGCAAATGTATTTTGAGAAATTGATTGAAAATCCGTATAGTTAATATCTATATCTTGCTTTTAGTTCTTGAAGAAGCATGATAAGGAGATTGTAAACTAAAAGCTTTTGCTAATCTTTTACTAAACATATTAGCAATGTTTTGATCATTATATATAACAAATCTTAAATCTCTAATTTTTGTTGTTGATCTCTATTTTGCATAAACTCTTAACACTATTACTTTATCCTATCAGTAGCTTCTTTTGGTGTTTTCTCAATACCTCCAAACGCCCCTGCCAAAATTCGAACTTGAAAAGAACCCCTGTTTCTTTTCCAATCTCCTCAAATAAAAAATATTTTTTCAAAACTAGGAAGATAAGATATTCTTGTTTATTTGTAGAATAACGAATATCTTATTTACGCCCCTGCCGAGATTCGAACTCGGGTCACTGCCGTTCTCCAAAGAGATGGCTGTATTGAGATACATAGACCTTTTCTCTCATCGAGATTCGATCACCTCTCTTAAGTCTTGATTCGATTTTTCTTATCAAAACTGATTTGAGAGGGCAGCATTCTTGGCCTCTGAACTACAGGGGCTTGAAAACTTTTTATTTATTTTTAAGTTTTATCTTAAATTTATTTCAAGATTGATAAAGAAATAAAAACTATCTTTATAAATTTTTATAGCCCTGCCAGAATCCGAAACGAGAGAACTCCTGTTTCTCTCGTGATC
>CAYPDP010000006.1:0-34704 GCA_964409555.1 Candidatus Woesearchaeota archaeon
ATTAAACTCTTTTTTGAAGTTTTAATCTTTCTAACTTATTTTGAACATCTGAAATTTTTTTAATATCTATTTGAAATTTCTGGATGATTCAAAATAGGATTAAACTCTTTTTTGAAGTTTTAATCTTTCTAACTTATTTTGAACATGATTAAAAAGAGTTGAGGAGATTATTGGTTTGTGTTTTCCGTCGTGAATTTGATTATTAAATTTTACCTTACCTATATATGTAAAATTTGTGAGGATTTTTTTTAAACCATTTACAGAAAAATTATGTGCTCTTGCTATTTTTCTTAAACTAATATTTGAATTTAAAAATTCTTCAAAAATTTCTTCAACCTCTCTGAAATTTTCAGCAGGAATTAAATCTCCTGAAATTATTTTATAGCCAAAGGCAGGTCGAGTCATAATTTTTCCTTCAGAAGAAGCTTTTTTCATCATCCCCTTTTTTTGCTGTTCTCCACGATTATCAAATTTAGATAATTTTTCTTTAAGAATTCTTATTTCCTCTTTAAGCTGTTTATTTTCTTTTTCTAAATTCAAAATATTTCCTTCTTCCATTTTATATCTAAAATTTTTTAATTTTTAATCTTTATGTTTTTAATTAAAAAATTTATAAATTATCAATAGGACTTTTAATATTTTTCAGCTGTTCGTTAGAAACATGAGTATATAATTCAGTTGTAGAAATAGAACTATGACCTAATATTTTTTGTATAAGCCTAATATCTATTCCATTTTCTAACAGGTGTGTTGCAAAACTATGTCTTAAAGTATGACAATGAACATCTTTTTTTATTCCTGCTCTTTTCGAAGCAGAGGTAACTATTTTTTGAATATTTCTTGAAGATAATTTTCCATTTGGACCTGTAAATAAATATTCTTGTTTTAAATATTTTTGAATTTTCTCTTGTTCTTTTAAATCTGAAAAAATAAAATTAGGTATATTAAAAATTCTATCTTTTTTTCCCTTACCTTGTATTATATGCCCTATTTTTTCTTCAAAATTTAAATTTAATATTCTTAAATTTGTCAACTCAGAAACTCTCATCCCACAAGCATACATTAAACTTATCATTAATTTTGATTTTCTATTATCTAAAGAACTTAAAAGCAATTTAATTTCATCCTTAGATAAAACAACAGGAATTCGTTTTTCTCTTTTAGGTCTTTTTATTCCAATTGTTGGATCTTTATTTAAAATATTTAAATAGGCATATTTAATAGCAGAAAGAAAAAGAATTATTGAACTTGAAGCATTATCTATTAAATTATTTGCGATATATTTTTTAACATCTTCTTGAGTTATATTCTCAGGAATATTATTTGAAAAATTTAAAAGATTTAAATTTGCTTGAAGATAATTTCTAATAGTATATTTGGAATTTTTAGAAATCTTTAATTCAAGACTTATTTTTTCTAAAAATTCTTTTGAATTCATTTAAACCCCTATTCCAAATTTTTTAAATTCCTTAAAAAATTGTTTATTATCTTTGAAAAGAATTGTATGCATTCCAATTTTTTTTGCAGTAACTAAATTCCAATCTCTATTATCAATAAATAATATTTCTTGAGGAATTATTTTTAATTTTTCTAAAAGAAGATAATAAATTTTAGGATCTGGTTTTCTAAAGCCAACTTCAGTAGAAATTATAACTGGATTAAAATTTGAGTAATATTCTCTAAAAACAATTGCGTCTTTTGAAAGAGGCCACTGGTCAGATAAAATAGATATTTTATATCCTTTTTTCTTCAACTTTAATGCAAAATTATAAAGTTTTCTATTTCTCTTATGTTTTCTTCGGTAAATAGTTAAATAAAGTTTTTCTAAATTTTTTTTAGTTGTTTTTAAATTTCTAGACATTACACCTAATAATTCATCTTTGTTAATTGCACCAATAATTGACTCAGCATAAGCAGTATCTATTGAATCCCAATAAGAATCCAAAGAAACTTTTAATTTTTTTGCAACATATTCATGAACTCCTTTTTTATTTCTTTTATTAAAAAAACTTTTTCTATGGATAGTTAAAACACCACCAATATCAAAAATTACTGCTTTTATTTTAAATTTATTTTCTTTTTTTTTAAAAACCATTAAAAATATTGTACGAACTTATTTATATAATTTATTATTTAAAAAAACTAAATTTTAAAATTATTTTTTAGATTTCTTATGTTTTTCAACAAGCCTTAATTTAAAAAGTCCAGTTATTCTTTTCAAAATATCTTTAACTTCATTATTTGCTTTCTTTAAAGCTTGTTTTTCTTTTTCAGTTATTTCCAAAATTAATTTTGCCATAATTAACAATTAAAAAGGAATATAAAAATCTTTTTGATTTATTTTTCTTGAGACATTCTATAAATTTCTGCCCCTGCATTTACTTGAAGAATTTCTCCTGTAATAAATTTAGCATCAATCAAATATTCTACTGCTTGAACTATTGGTTTTTCATGACCCCATCTTTTTAATAAATTTTTTTCTACAATTAATTTAGTTTCTTCAAGAGTTTTGTCTGGTGGAGGTAACATTGCTCCTGGTGCAATTGAATTTACTCTTACTTTCCCACCACTATAATCTAAAGCTAATTTTCTTGTTAAATAAGAAATATCTCTTTTTGATAAAACATAAGGATTTGTATCTCTTGGTGATGCATTAAGATTATGTAATTGTTTAATTCCAATTTCTTTTAAATCGTTAGAATTAACATCAATTATACTTTTATTTAAATAAGAATTAAAATAAGGGTCAATAATATTTTCCACATATTTTTGTGTATTTGAATCTGCAAAAAGAATTAAAAACATATCATCAATAGGATTTTGATTCATTGATTCTAAAAAAGATAAACAAGAATTTCTTATTGGAATAAAATTTGAATTGTAAAATTTCCAATCCTCTTCAGTAACTCTTCCCCCTTTTTCCCAACGTTGAAAATCATTTTTTTCATTAGGATAATAAGATGCTATTCCAATCAACCCATCAATTCTTCCATATTTTTCCAAAGTTTTTTGAATTAATTTGTCTGATTCTTTTTTATAAGAAATATCTGCATTAACCCCTAATACTTTATCTTCCCCTAAAATATCTATTAAATTTTTCACAGTTCTTTCAGAACTTCTTCCTTGCCTGTAACTTATTGAAATTTTCTGTCCTTTTTTAACAAGTTTTTTTACAATAGGAATTCCTAATCTTCCAATACCTGCGAAAACTATAACTTTATCTTTTTCCATAAAAATTCGTAATTAGTAAGATATTTAAAGTTTATGAGATTTAAAAATATAAATAAAAAAGAATTGAAAGGAGGAAAAATTATGAAAAAAATAGTTATGGTTGTTATGATTCTTATAGGAATTATTTCTTTGGTTTTTGCTATACAAGGAATTGCAATGCATGTTAAAGTTAATAATATTGAAAACAAATTTCACCAAGCTCAAGAAAATTATTTTCTTATAGATAAAAGCACTAGAGATGCTGCACCTGCAAATTCTCAGTTAAATCAACAATTAGTTGAAATTAAGAATACTCCTTCTGATTTATTAAGATTAAAATTAGTTGGAATTGGTAAAATATTAGTTGGAATTTATGGATTATTGTTCGCAATATTAATTGCATTAATGGTAATGCCTATAAGACTTGGAAGAATGATGAAAAAATAGTTAATTTTTTAAAATTAATTAAGTCAATTAAATATTTCTTAAATATATTTTTATTTTTTTGAATTATACAATTTCTAAAAAGGTATTTGTTAGTTAATAATCTATACCCAAAAGCTTATAAATTAAAAATTTGTTTAAAAAATATCGGATAAGAACACTTATTCTTTAAGAATAAACAAGATAGCACAAATAATGATAGTTAAAGAAGGTAGTAAAATAACAGTAGAATATGAAGGGAAATTTGAATCTGGAGAAATATTTGATTCATCTAGTAGAAATGGGGAAATTAAACCTTTAATATTTGTTGTTGGTTCTGGAAAAGTTATAAAAGGATTTGATGATGGAGTAAAAGGTATGAAGAATAATGAAGAAAAAGAAATAATTATCAACCCAGAAGAAGCTTATGGCATGCCTAATCCTGAATTTAAAAAAGAATTCAATAAAGATTTTTTTCCGAAAGACCAAGAGCCAAAAGAAGGAATGGTTATTATAATGAAATCAGCTGAAGGACAGGAAATACCTGCAAGAATTGATTCTGTAAAAGACGATTTGGTTACTGTTGATTTAAATCACCCTTTAGCAGGAAAAAAATTAATCTTTAAAGTAAAAATAGTAGGAATTGAAGAATAATTCTCAAATAAATAGACAAGGAGGAAAAAATGAGTAAAAAAATTTTTGTAGGAAATTTGCCTTTTAGCATAGAACGGGAAAAATTGAAAGAAATGTTCTCAGGATATGGCGAAACAGAAGAGTTAGTTATAATTTCTGACAAATTTTCAGGAAGATCGAAAGGATTTGGATTCATTACTTTTGTTAATGATGCTGATGCTGACAAAGCTATTGCCGAAATGAATGAAAAAGATATAGAAGGAAGAGCAATTAAAGTAAGCGAAGCAAAACCTATGGACCCAGATAGACCAAGACCACCAAGAAGAGACTTTGGAAATAGATCTAGAGGAAATTTTGGCGGCAGAGATAGACCACAAAGAAGATTTTAATTAATCTCCTTAAATTTTATTATTTTTTATTTTTATTATTTAATAGTTCTTTTTGACTAAGAACAGAAAGAATGACTGCTGGAATTATAAACAGCCAGTCAATTGTAAAGGTTAAAACCATAAACCCTAATGCAATTAGAGAATATATTACAACTTTAGGATTTTTTATTTTAAAAGATATCATTTAGAATTAAAAAAAATTATATATAAAAAAGTATGTAATTTAAAATAAACATAAATTTTTGGAGAAAAAATTATCTATTTTTCCAATTAATATTATGTCTTGTTGTTAACATAGATATATTATTTCTCCACCACCCAACTAAAACAAGAATTCCTGCTATAAATAACTCTATACTAAATAGCCAAGCCCAAATAATTATTTCGGCACTATTTAAAAACACATTAGTAAAAGATAATCTAAATAAAATAATTGAAGTAATTATTAATATAATACCTGTGGCAATTGGATGTTTCCTTGTCAAAAAACTTAATCTATTAAATGTAAATCTTTTTCTTTTAAACTTATGATTTCTAAGTGTCCTTTTTCTTAATCCTCTAGAAAACTTATTATTTCTTGAAAAATGTGTGTTTTTACGTCTTTTTTTAACCATAATTAAATTAATATTTAACTATATAAAAATGTTTTGAAATAGAAAATCTAAATAAATTTAATTTATTTAGAGTATTAACTTATCTTCTCTTTTATTTTATTACATTTTACACATTTATAACTCTGTGAAAAATTTCCCCCACCAACATTTTTTGGACCCATAAATTTTTCCAATTTATGCAATCCTAAAAAACATATAATTTTTTCTTTAAAACTCATAAATATTTATAATTTACTACCTATATAAATTTTACGAAAGAAATTTAAAATAAACATAAATTTTTAAAGAAAAAATTATTTAATGAGTAATGTTAGAAAAAGATTTGGAAAAACTTCATAAAGGTAATTGGCTTGAATCTGTAAAACAAACAAAAAATAATCCTAAAATGGTTGATGTAGAAATTAATGGATTAAATGGAGAAATTATTAGATATAGAATTTATAAAACTCCTGAAAAAAGAAATTATATTTTGGATTAAATTATCCAAAAAACTTGTTTAAAATACATTAAATAAATAAGTTATTCGCTTTTATTGATTATTTTCCTTCTTTCAAAATTTATTTTAATATCTTCTGGAATTTTAAAACCTCTTTTTCTTAAAGATTCTTGAACCTCTTGCCTATAATTAAAATTATGAAGCATTTTATGGTGATTTGGACATAAACCTATAAGATTTTCTCTTAAATTATTTTTCTTATTTTCATCTAAATGATGTAAATCCACAACTTTGTCAAAACTACAAAGGACACAGGATTTTGTTATTTCTTTATACAATTCAAAACCAATATTATGATATTTTTTGTAATTTTCATTTTTTGTTTTTTCTAAATGAAAAACAAAATTATAACATCCAGAACACAATCCTTTAGCATGGAGAAATATTTCTCTTTTACATCTTTCACAAATTCCTTTTTTTCTTTCCCATATATATTTTTTATAACAATTATAACAATAACCTTTGCTATGATGTTCTTTCTCTTGATTACAATTTTTACAAATTTTTAGCATAATTATAAAGATATTAAGTATATAAAAAATCATGTGCTAACTTCCTAAGAATAACGTTCGTATATACTTAAAAACGAATTACAGACAATATACCTTGTGCGAACTTTAGATATATTTTTCATGTTTTTAAAGAATTTTTATAATTTTTGTTCACTTAGGTTAGCTTTGTTAATTATTTTTTTATTCAATTAGTAAATTTTAATCTATTCTAAATTAATTTCTTCATTATCTTCTAAATAAGATAACTTAAACTTACACTCTTCATCAGGACGTACAAAAAGAGGATATTATGAAGAATCTTCTTTACTACTACATAAACCATATCTCACCCCTTTAATGTAAAATTCTCAGGACATTCCTCTTTATTACAATGTCTATAATTCATTTTATTAATATAATAGATAAAATGGTTTTTTAAATCTTTATTAATTTATTTTGTTCACTTAGGTTAACTTTGTTAATAATTAATAATTTTTACCTTTACTTTCTTTTAAATAATGTGAAGTAAGATAAATTAAAAAAAGACTTATGAAAGTTATAAATAAAGAAGTAAATATACTTAAAAGAGAATTAGTTTCTATATGAATGAATAACCTCACAATTGATTGAGATATATCAAAAACAGTTTGACGCCAAGTAAAAGCTACTGTAAATCCTAAAGTAAGGATGATCATCATTCTTAATTGTCTTTTAAACTCTTTTGTGAAATGGTTGCTTCCTGTAAAAAAATAAGAAATTTTTGATTTCATTTTAATAAAAAATCAAACAAAAAAGTATTTATTAAGTTTTTGTTGTAAATTTTTAAATAATTTTTTGTTTTTGGGAGTTTTTGTTCACTTAGGTTAGCTTAGTTTATATTTAAATTCATTTTTGCTGTTTAAACAAGCTGTTTAATGATTTTTACGTCGATAAAATAAAAATATTTAATATTCTCTAAAGCTGTTTAAGGGTGTTTAAGGCTGTTTAAACAGGCCGTTTAATGATTTTTTTTAATAAAATATTTATAAAAAAGGACAATTTTTTCAAAAATTGATAAAATATTGTTAAAAAATAAAAAATATTTTATCGACGAAAGCAAAAGATTTTTAAACCTAAATTACATAAAAAATCTATGTTTGAATGGTTGTTTAAAAAAAAGAGTATTGAAGATGTTAGGGATGAGACAAAAAAGGGTTTTGAATCTGTAAAAAAAGATATTACTTCTGTTAGTGGATGGATTAAACACCTTGATTCTGAAAAAAATATTCAAAAGAAAGAATTAGATGAAATGAAAGATATTCTATCGTCGGTAAAAGAAGAAATAGAGGGAATTAAAAATATTATCTCAATTATGAGTGATCTTAAACCTAAACAGCTGTTTAAAACACCTAAGAGGGTGTTTAATAAACAAACAGCTGTTTATACTGTTCAAACAGGTGTTCAAACAGGTGTTCAAACACCAAATTTAGACCAATTTTCAATAACAGAAAGAGCTATCATTTGGGTTTTAATAAATAGTGATATGAAATTAAGTTATGATGATCTTTCGGCTATGTTAAGAAAAGAAAAATCAACTATTAGAGGCCAAATAAACACTATAAAACAGAAAAGTGAGAGTTTAATTAAGGAAGTTATTGAAAAAAATGGTAAAAAAAGGATATATATACCTGAAGAAGTAAAAGAAAAGATATTAAAAAAGACAAAAGTGAGGATTAAACCATCTAAAAAAAATAAAAAAGAAGAAGAAATAGAAAAAGAGAAAGAATAAGTAATAAAAATAGAGAATTGAGTATAAAAAATACTTAAAATAAATAAAAAAACAAGTCAAAGTGAGAGTTTTTATTAAAAAAGTATTAAAAATAAAGAATAAAATGAAATATTAAGTGGAAAAAATTAATTTAAGAGAATTTTATGTTAAAAAGAGAGAACAATACTTTAATACAAACCAAAAAATAGAATTAAAAGTAGTTATACATTTATTCGGTTCAACGATTAATTAAATTTATAAGCCCCTTAATTGATAAATTGTCTGTAAAGATGCTATTTTCTTAAGATTTTTAGAAATAGATAATTGAATATTTTTATTATTAACTTTTATTTTCTCGACGGGAATTCCTTTTTTTATCAATCTTCCAACATAATCTCTTATTGAACTCTCACTTAAATTAAGTCTCTCTGAAAGAGTTTTATAATCAGTATAACCCACTTCATCATCTAACTGATAAATTGTTGAAAAAACTAAAAATTCTTGTTCAGTAATTCTTTTAAATTTGAGTCTTATTTCTTTTTTAAAATGATCTAATGAATTTAATATTTTTAAAACATCATCCATTGATTCTTCAGAATTATTATTATTATTTATATTTTTTAAAGAGAATTTTGATGAATTTGTGTCTGTTTGTCTGTTTGTCTGTTTGTCTGTTGGAACCCCTTCATTTCCTGTGGAAATACTAGAATATTTAGGTTTTAAAGGGTTAAAAAGAGTATTATGTGTTGGAATAGGTGTTGAAATTGTCTTATTTGAATCATTTTTTGTTGGAATATCTGTCTGTTTATCTAAATTTAATTTTTCATTATTTTGAATAAGAATTTTAAGTGTTTCATTAATTTTTAAAATAATTTCATTTGTTTCTTTAGAATTAGATTTTAAATAATCAATTTCTTTTTTCAAAAAATCTATATCTTCTTTTACCTTCTGAAAAGCATCTTTTATATTATTCATTAAAATTAAAAAATTAAGAAGTATAAAAAGATTAATATTCTCTAATTCATATTATTAAACTAAAATATTAAACTCTATTTTGATAATGTCTGTAAACTTGAAAAATATTATCTTTAAGTTGCCAACGAGACCTTCTAGAATAAATTATTCCTTTGGGATTTTTTTTAATTTCAATAACTAATTTTTTTAATTTTAAATTTATTAAAAGATCTTTAACAAATTCTTCATCTCTTGCAATCTCCTGAGCTATATTTGAAGTAAAAAGAGCTTTAGGACTTGAAGAATAAAGTAAAGCTAATATTTGTTCAGAAATTTTTTCTTTTTTTTCAGAAGATATTCTCATATATTAAAAGGGAATTTTATTTATTTAAATGTTTTTAATTATAAAATAAAAATTAAATTTAAATAAATAAAAATAGTTATTTAAGAATTAGAGAAGAAGATTGTATATATTCTGAAACTTTTTTAATATTTAATAAATCATCCCCATAAGCCAAAGTAATTTTATCTCTTAATCCCCCTTCAGCATCAATACAAAAATCATTTTCATTAATTTTTTGAATAATTTTTCTTAATCTTGATGAAACATTCTTTCCATTAAATCCTCCTGCAAAACCCAATACTAAATTAGAACAATGTTCTTTTAATTCTGAATAAATATTAATAGAAGATTCTAAATCAAAAGGTATTCCTCTTCCTCCTGAAGGGTCAATAAGAACATAACTTACTAAATCTCCATACTCTTTGATTCCTTGAACAATTTGATTTGGTGTTTTTTCATTCATTATTTTATTTGAGGCTTGAAAAACTATTTTCATGTCAGGATATTTTTTTATTATATTTGAAACCTGATTAATGTCTGGCCAAGGAATATTTAACTGAATAGCCCTACATAAATTATTTTCATAAATTCCTTCAAAAATTCTTTCAACCTGGTTTGATAAAGTACTAATTTCTTTTGAATTATAATGAATCATTGTTAAAACTTTATTATCTGTTGCTTTTAATAAATCAGTAAGAGTATTTACAGAAGGATATCTTCTATTCTTAAATTCTTTATTATTAAGAGTCTTATGACTAATTAAAAATCCAATCATAGGAATATGGGAACTTTCCATAGAATAACCTGCTTCATAAAATTTTTTGCAAATTTCTTTTGTCTCCCTAACATTTACAGGACCAGTAATTCCAATATATTTTTTATTAACCATAAATTAAAAAATAAAAATTAAGTTATAAATATTTATATTAAAAACAACCTATTTTCTAAATAATTAATTTAAAATAATATTTTAAATTAAGAAATTTTAATTATACCTTCAAATTAATAGAATTATTCTTTTTTCTCTTTTTTAAGTGTTGGTAAAGGAATATGTAGTGGCAAACCCATTTCATCTTCTAATTGAAGTGCTTTTACATTAGATTTTCTTAAAATAACATTAATTAAAGGTAATTTTATTTCTTCGTGTACTTTTTTATCTTTCCACTCTTTTAAAACTTTTTTAGAGGTTTGTGGGTCTAAAGAGAAAAAAACTCTTCCTGCAAGCTCTATTTTAGCAATATCTGTATCGTAATTTACAGCATAAGTAAAATCTAATTTAAGAAGATCTTCTGTTTTATTTAAAAAATCAGATTCTGTTTTTGAAATATCTTTAATATCCATGTTAGTATTAACTTTTACATTATTCAAATTCTCAGAAAGTTTTTCTACACTTGTTTTTGTAAAGTTAAATCCAATTAGTTTCATTTTATTAATAAATTAAAAATATATTTTTAAATGTTTAGGTATTTAATTATATTAAATCTTCTTCAGAAACAATAACAAAATCCCCTACAGCAATAATTGCACTATAAGGTATTAAAAGTTCTCCAGAGTTTAATCTCTCTAAATTAAGATGTTTTGTATAAGTTGTTGCGTCTTTTACTACTAAATTAATTAATTCTCCTGATAAAGTTTCGAAAGTTATGTCTTTTACAAAACCTAATCTCTTTCCTTCTTTTGTTACAATTAACTTACCTAATATTAAACTAAAATGTGATTTATCTATTTGCATGAAAATGTTAGAAAAAAATAATTTATAAACTTTTCTGTAGAACTAAATAGATTTAGAAGTAACTATATTAGGATATTTTGAAGTGAATTAAGAAAAAAATATTAAAAAATAATAAATTAAAGAGTTTATTTTCAAAAAAATTCTAATAAAAAATCTTTTGAAATTAATAAATAAAAGTAAATTCTCTGTCACCCTATGATTTCCTATAGAAAGATTTAAAAAGAAAAATTTAAAATTTGATTTTCTGAATTAATTTATAAAAATTTATATTATGTAGTATATAATAATAATAATAATAATAATAATAATAATAATAATAATAATAATAATAATAATAATAATAATAATAATAAAGGATTTTATTTTAAGAATATTTTATTTAACTTTTAAAAATATTAGATTAGATTTAATTAAGCTTAATTTAATTTTTCCATAAGAAATATAGGTGTTTTTCTTTTTTAGTAGTCATAATCATTTATATATTAAATTTCTTTTTCACCCTTAGAAAATATTCAATTAATAAATTTTCCATAAGAAATCAACCTCTCACATAAATCAAAATTAAATAAATAAATATTAAATTTAAAATAAAAAATGATAAATGAATTAAATGAAATTTTTGAATCTTTTGATAAAAATAAAATCTTTAAGGATAAATCTATTTTGCAAAGTAATTATCTTCCAAACGATATTTTACATCGAGATGATGAAATAAAACAAATTGCTTCAATATTGGCTCCTGTTTTAAGAGGTGAAAGACCGAGTAATATTTTTTTGTATGGGAAAACAGGTACTGGAAAAACAATTTCTATTAAATATATTAAAGAAGAATTATTAAAGAGATTTAAAAAAGATTCTGATTTTGAATTAAGAATAGAATATTTAAATTGTAAATTAAAAAAAGTTTCAGATACTGAATATAGAATTTTAGCCGAATTAATTAAAAAGATAGGATATTCTGTTCCTTCTACAGGTCTTCCAACAGAGGCGGTTTATAGTAAATTTATTGAACTTATTGATTCTAAAAAACAATTAATTATTTTAATTCTCGATGAAATTGATCAGACTGTTAAGAAAATATCTAATGATTTTTTATATAATTTAACTAGAATGAATTCTGAACTTTCCAGGGCACAAATTTGTGTTGTGGGAATAAGTAATGATTTGACTTTTTTAGATAATGTTGATTCAAGAGTTAAAAGTTCTCTTTCAGAAGAAGAAATAGTTTTTTCACCCTATAATGCATTACAATTACAGAAAATATTGAAAAATAGAGCTGATAATGCTTTTAAGGAAAATGTCATTCAGGAAGGAGTTATAGGTAAATGTGCTGCTTATGCTGCAAGAGATCATGGGGATGCTAGAAGGGCTTTAGATTTATTTAGAATATCTGGAGAATTAGCTGAAAGAAGTAATTCTGAGAAAGTTCTTTTAAAACATATTGATGAAGCAAATAATAAAATAGAGAAAGATAAAATTTTAGATATTGTTAGAACTGAACCTAAACAATTTCAATTAGTTTTATATTCTATAATTCAATTAACAGAATCTATTAAAAAAGATATTAATAAAAATAAAGTGATTGTTACAGGTGAAGTTTATAATTCTTATCAGGATTTATGTAATCAATCTAAATCAGAAATTTTAACTCAAAGAAGAGTTAGTGATATAATTCAAGAATTTGATATGTTAGGAATCATTAATGTAAAAGTGATTTCAAAAGGAAGAGGTGGACGAATGAGAGAGATAAAATTAGCTATCACAAATACAATTAAAGATAAAGTTAAAAAAATAATTGAAGAATCCTTAGATTATATGTAAAATTTATTTCTTTAATTATTTTAAAATAATTTTAATTTAAAATGAATTCCCAAGAAATATTAAAATATTGTGTTGAAAAAGGCCTTTTAGTTGACAAAGAGGTTTTAGTATTGCTTAGTGAGACTACTGACTCAGATTCTGCAAAATTAATTATTAGTAAAATTAAGGAACAAACAAGTCAAAGAATAATTACTAAAAATATTTTTGAAAAAAATCAAGTAAATAAAATTTTTTTAAATCTTCCAGAAGATAAACAAAAAGGATTTGAGAAATTAAAAATTAAGCTTGGATTAAGTATTGAAATTTCAAAGGAAATATCTTCAAATTCAATTAACAATTCTTTTGTTTTAAAAAATTCTAATAAAAATTTTTCTTTAGAAAATAATAAAAATAACAGCTCAGAGAAAAATAATATTTATTCAAGTGATTTATCTTTTTCTGAACCATCTATTAAAGTTCTTGAAGGTCCAATTTTAAATAAAAAATTAGAAGTAAAAGATTTTGTTGATTATTTTCGAAATAGGTATTTAGATATGAGAAATATTCTTCAAGAAAGATCTGAATTAGATAGTTTGGTTTCAATAAATAAACTTTCAGGGAACAATCAAAGAATATCTTTAATAGGAATTGTTTCTGATAAAAGAGTTACAAAAAATAAAAATATTTTATTAGAAATAGAAGATTTGACAGGGAAGATAAAAATTTTAGTAAATCAAAATAAACAAGAACTTTATAAAAAAGCAGAAGATATTGCTCTTGATTCTGTTATTGCAATAAAGGGTTCAGGAAATAGAGAGATAATTTTTGTTAATGATTTATTTTTTCCAGATTCTATTCTTTTTGAGAGAAAAAAAGCTAAAAAAGAAGAATATTCTTTATTTATTGGAGATGTTCATGTAGGTAGTAAATTATTTTTAGAAGATAATTTTTTAAGATTTATTGATTATTTAAATGGAAAATTACCTAATTCAAATTTAGATGAAATCAAAAAAATAAAATATCTTTTTATTACTGGAGATTTAGTTGCAGGAATTGGAATTTATCCTGGACAAGAAAAAGAATTGAAAATTACTGATTTAGAAGAACAGTTTGAGAAAGCATCTGAACTTCTTGGAAAAATTCGGAAAGATATAAAGATAATTATTGCTTCTGGAAATCATGATGGTGTAAGAATAATGGAACCTCAGCCAAAATTTGATGAAAAATATGCTTGGACATTATATAATTTAGAAAATGTTATTTTAGTTAATAATCCTTCTGAAGTTAATATTGCTGCTAAAGATGAATTTAAAGGATTTAATGTTTTGATTTATCATGGTTTTTCTTTTCATTATTATGCTAATAATATTCCTAGTTTGGTTAAAGAAAAAGCAGTTCATTCTCCAGAAAAAATAATTTCTTATCTTTTAAAAAATAGACATCTTGCACCCACTCATACTTCCACATTATATTTTCCTTCAAAAAAAGATGATTTAATGATAAGAAATATTCCTGATATTTTTGTTTCAGGTCATACCCATAAAAGTGGAGTTTCTTATTATAATAATATTTTAATTATTTCTAATTCTACTTGGGAATCTAAAACTGCTTTTCAAGAGAAAATGGGAAATGAACCTGATTTTTGTAAAATTCCAATGTTAAATTTAAAAACAAGAGAGGTTAAAATTTTAGATTTTGAATAAAATGGATACACAAAAATATTTTAAAAAAATTGAAACAGATGTTAAAGTTATTTATTCTATTGCTGAAGAGGCTAGAAAAAAAGGACTGGATCCTGCAGAGAAAGTTGAAATTCCTTTGGCAATGACTATGGCAGAAAAAGTTGTTGGTTTAATTTCGACAATTTATCCTCAGATGGAAAATTCTAAAATTGCAGAGAGAATTACTGAATTAGAGAAAAAATGGGGTAAATTAGATCCTGCAATTTGTCTTCAGATAGCAGAAGAAGTTGCAAAACAAAAATTTTGTAAATTTTCAAGTTTGTTTGAAGCAATTGATGCAGGTTCTAGAATTGGATTTGCTTACATAACTTTAGGAGTTGTTTCAAGTCCTATCGAAGGGCTTACTCAAATAAAATTAATGAAGACAAAAGAAGACAAAGAATATTTTTCTGTTTTTTATTCTGGACCTGTAAGAAGTGCGGGAGGTACTGGGGCTGCTTTTTCTTTAGTTATAATGGATCATTTAAGAGAAATCTTTGGTTATGCGAAATATGATCCTACTGAAGAAGAAATAAAAAGAACAGTAACAGAATTGAATGATTATCATGAAAGAATTACTAATCTTCAATATATGCCAACTGAAGAAGAAATAATTTTTCTTGCTAAGAATGTTCCCTTACAAATAAATGGTGATGCTTCGGAAAAATTAGAAGTATCTAATCATAAAAATCTTGAAAGAATTGAAACGAATTTTATAAGGAGTGGTTTTTGTTTGACTTTTGGAGAAGGACTTGCTCAAAAAGCTCCAAAAATTAAGAGGTATATTAAGGCATTGAGAGAAAAGGGATTTAAGCTTACTGACTGGTCTTTTTTAGACGAGTATATGGAGATACATGAAAAGAGAGAATCAGGAAAAGCAGGAGATGATTCTCCAACTTATATTAAAGATTTAGTTGCAGGAAGACCCATTTTTGGACATCCTTCTAGGTCTGGTTCATTTAGATTTAGATATGGTCGTGGAAGAGTTTCTGGATTTAGTGCTGCTTCTTTACATCCTGCAACAATGGCAATTACCGATAATTTTATTGCAACAGGAACTCAACTTAAAATCGAAAAGCCAACTAAAGGGTGTGCGATAACTGCTTGCGACCTTATTGATGGACCAATAATAAAATTATTTAATGGAAGTGTAAAAAAATTAAAAACAAAAGAAGAGGCTAAAAAATATTATCCAGATACTGAAGAAATAATTTATATTGGTGATATTTTATTTCCATTTAGTGATTTGGCGAATAGAAATTCTGATTTAATAAAACCAGGTTATGTTGAAGAGTGGTGGGCATTAGAATTAAAAGAAAAGGATAATTTATTAGAGAAAGATATAAATTGTTTTGATGTTTCTTTTGAAAAAGCTGTTGAAATAAGTGAGAAGTATAATCTTCCACTACATCCAAAATATATTTTTTATTGGAATGAAATATCTAAAGAACAATTTTTAAATTTAATTTCTTGGTTGAAAAATTCTAGAATTAATAACAAGATTATTTTTCCTTTTAATAAAAAAGAACAAGAAAAATTTGATTTGGGAAAAAGAGCTTTGGAATTATTGGGTGTAGAGCATGAAGTGACTATTGAAAATGTTATTTTAAATAAGGAAAATAGTTTAGCTTTATTATCTAATTTAGGGATAGATTTTTCTATTTTAAATAAAGGAGATTTATCTCTTAAAGAATTAATTGATGAAAAAAAATTTAATGTTGATAAAAATATTTTAGAAATTATTAATTCTGTTTCTAATTTTGAAATTAAAGATAAATCTGGAGAATTTATTGGTGCAAGAATGGGTCGACCTGAAAAAGCAAAATTAAGAAAGCTTGTGGGTAGTCCTAATGTTCTTTTTCCTGTAGGAAAAGAGGGGGGGAGATTTAAAAATTTAAGAACTGCTTGTGAAATAGGTTTTATTAGAAATATTTTTCCTCTTTATTTTTGCAAATCATGTAATAAAGAAAAAATTTATCCTGTTTGTGAAACTTGTTTAGAAAAAACAAGAAAAATGTATTATTCTTTTGAAAATAAAGAAAAATCTTTTAATAAAGAATTTCAATCTTCTAAAAATTCTGATGAAACTATTATTGGAAAACCTTTTTGTAGTATGTCTTTGGATGTTCCACATTATTTTGAAAAAGCTGTGCAAAATATAGGTTTAATTAAATCAGAAATACCTCTTTTAATTAAAGGCTTGAAAGGAACTTCTTCTGCTAATCATTGTATAGAACATCTTGAAAAAGGAATTTTAAGAGCCAGTTATGATTTACAAGTAAATAAAGATGGAACTATTCGGATTGATGCTACAGAATTACCTCTTGTCGCATTTAAGCCAAAAGAAATTTCTGTAGATATAAAAAAACTTATTGAGTTAGGGTATGAAAAAGATATTTTTGGAAAGAAACTTGTTTCAGAGGAACAAATTTTAGAATTAATGCCTCACGATATTTTATTACCTAGTTCTAATGAGTCACCTAATGAAAGAGTGGATAAAGTTTTTGTTAAATCAAGTAATTTTGTTGATGACCTTTTAGTTAAATTTTATGGATTGAAATCTTTTTATAATATTACTGAAAGAAATGGTCTTGTAGGACATTTAGGAGTTTGTATGGCACCTCATAATTGTGCTGGTGTTATTTGTAGAATAATTGGGTTTTCAAATACCCAAGGAATTTTAGCAAGTCCTTATATGCATGCAGCAGTAAGAAGAGATTGTGATGGGGATGAGGCAGCAGTTATGCTTTTAATGGATGTTTTATTGAATTTTTCTAAAGGGTTTTTACCAAGTCATAGGGGTGGAACTCAAGATGCCCCTTTAGTTTTAAATGCAAAAATTGATGCAGGAGAAGTTGATGATCAAATTTTAGATTTTGAAATGATTGAAGTTGATAAAACTACTGGTGGAAGTTATCCTTTGGAACTTTATAAATTAGCTGAGAAAAAAAAACATTCTTCTGAAGTAAAAATCAATACTATCAAAACAGCTTTGAAAGAAAATAAAAATCCTTTTATTAATCTTGGTTTTACTCATGATACTTTTAATTTTAATGATGGAATAGTTTGTTCTTCTTATAAATTATTAGAAACAATGAAAGAAAAAGTTGCTCATCAGATGGAACTTGTGGAAAGAATTAGGGCAGTAGATACTTCTGACACTGCAAGATTGATTATAGAAAGGCATTTTATGAAAGATATGAGAGGTAATTTAAGAAAGTTTTCCATGCAACAATTTAGGTGTGTTGGTTGTAATGAAATATTAAGAAGACCTCCTTTGAAAGGTGTTTGTCCAAAATGTAGTGGAAAAATAATTTTTACAATTAATGAAGGTGGAATAAAAAAATATTTAGAACCTGCTCTTAATTTGGCAAATAATTATAATTTATCTCCTTATCTTAAACAAAGTCTTGAATTAACAAAAAGATATATTGATAGTGTTTTTGGTAAGGAATTAGAACAACAAGAGGGTTTGGAAAAATGGTTTTAAATTATTTTTAAGTATTTTGAATTCATAAGTTTTAAAAGTAATTTTATTTGTTTTTTATAATGAATCAAATTGAAATAAAATTATTTGGAAGAGTTCAAGGAATTGGTTTTAGGAAAAAAATAAAAAAGTTTGTTTTAAATAAAAATTTAAAAGGATTTGTAGAGAATGAAGATAAGGGAAATGTTAAAATTATTGTTCAAGGAGATAAAAATAATTTAAAAGAATTTGTTTTATGGTTAAAAACTAATCCAGGATTTTCTTTTATTAATAATGTTAAAGAAAGTTGGTCAATTTCTAAAGAAGAATATTCTGGATTTAATATACATAAAAATTATCCTTTTTTAGAGGATAAAATAAAAAGTTTTTTTAATTTGGGAAAATATTTTTTGAATAATAAAAATGTTAAAATTCCAGTTCATGTTGCAATTATTCCTGATGGAAATAGACGATGGGCAAAAAATAGATTTTTAGATTTAACAGCAGGATATAAAAAAGCTTCAAATTACAATTTTCTTTTTTCTTTATTTGAAGAAGCTAGATATCTTGGAATAAAGGTTGTTTCAATTTGGGGATTTTCAACAGAAAATTGGAAAAGAAATGATGAAGAAAAAAAAGTACTTTTTGATTTGATTTTACAAAATATTCAAAGAGCTAGGAAAGATTCTGAAAAAAATAAAATAAGATTTAAACATATTGGAAGAAGTGATAGGCTTCCAAAAAAATTATTATCTGGATTAAAACAACTTGAAGAAGAGACAAAAAATTATCATGATTTTTCAGTTTTGCTTTGTTTAGATTATGGTGGGAGGGATGAAATACTTAGGGCAGTTAATCAAATTTTGAGAGATAAAAAGAAAAAAATAAATGAAAAAGAATTTTTAGATTATCTTGATTCTAAAAATATACCTGACGTTGATTTAATAATTAGAACTTCTGGAGAAAAAAGAACTTCTGGATTTATGCCTTTTAATTCAGTTTATTCAGAATTAATTTTTATAAATAAATTTTTCCCTTCTTTTAATAAAAAAGATTTAAAAAAAGCCGTAAAAGAATTTGGAAAAAGAAAAAGAAGATTTGGAAAATAATTTGAATTAATTTTAAAAAAGGTATAGAATTATTGTAGGAATTAATAAACAACCCATCATGTTTGTTCTTCTTACATTCAAGGAAATAGAATAAATTCCTGTAAATGTTGAAATTACTAATACAATAACTCCCATAAAACCAGAAACAAAGAATACTATTATTAATAAGATGAATAAAGTGATTATTGAAATAAATTCATATTTTATTTTATTTATATTTTTTGAAAAGAATTTTGCTAAAAGATGAGTAATTAAAAAAGATATTATTCCTGAAATTAATATAATTATTAATATTAAAATAAAAATTTTCCAAGATAAAACTCCTATTATTTGTTTAAGGGCAACTGCTGCTCCAGTACGTGTTTTTGAAATTGTATATAAAAAAATAAATGAAAAACCCATAACAAAAGTATTTGTTGCACCAATTAAAATTAAAAAACCTTTTTTATTTGTTTTTGAAATCATATTTCCAATTATTGCTGCTTGACCACTTCCCAGTCCTGGAAGAAAACTACATAAAGGAGAAGCAATTAAGGAGCCTGTAATTGGTTTTAGTAATTTCTTTTTTACATTTATTTTTTTAATTTCTTGTTTGGGAATTTTTATTTTATTTTTTATACTTAATAATAACATTGAACTTCCAAAAAGTCCTGTAAGCAAAGGAAGTAGTGGCTGACTTAGATAGTTTGGAGGAAAATTTAAAACAATTAATCCTAGAATCCCTGAAATTAAAAAAACAAAAAATGCAGAAAGTTTCTTTCTTTCGGAAAATATAAGCATTATCGAAACAATTATTAGCAAATAAGGAATTAATTCTTTTGTAAGATAATATATTTTGGAAATAATAAAAATGGATGGAAGTGATAAAGGAATTAAAATAAAAACTGCTGCAAGACTTCCATAAGCTGTTAAAATGACTGCTTCATATCCTTTTCCATCTTTTAATAATTCATGACCTGGTAAAATACTTAATTCTGTATCTGTATCTGGACATCCTAAAAATATACTTGGAATAAAATCAACAAAAGTATGAGTTATAGCCATAGCTACAATAAAAATAATAAAATAAATAGGATTTATTGAAGAAAATATTGTTGTAGAAATTATTAGTGAGACAATTAACAATCCTACTAAATTTATATGAATTCCTGGTATGAGTCCAGTAATAGTTCCTGAAAAAATTCCTAAAATTAAAAATAAGATAATTTGAATTAACATCTATTAGGTTAAGAATTTTATTTTATTAATATTCTTAGTCTTTAAAATATATTAAAGAATTACTAATTTTTTTATATTTTTTAGATATAGAAATCTTTAATAATCCTTATTTTGTTTAATTTTAATGGTTAAGGAGTTAAATATTAAAGAAAGATTAGAACTGATAAAAAGAAATACTGTTGAAATTATTGGGGAAGAGCAATTAAAGGAGTTGTTGAAAGAAGATAAAAAGCCAGTTGTTTATTGGGGAACTGCTCCTACTGGAAAACCTCATGTGGGTTATTTTCTTCCTGCTCTTAAAATAGCAGATTTACTTAAAGCAGGATTTCATGTTAAAATTTTAATTGCAGATTTACATGCAGCTTTGGATAATGTTCTTTGGCCAGTTTTAGAAAAAAGATATGATTATTATGCAAAAATAATTCCTTTGATGATAAAATCTATTGGTGTAAGCATTAAAGAACTTGAAATTATTAAAGGTTCAGATTTTCAATTAAAGCCTGAATACATGTATGATGTTTTACAATTATCTAGTTTTGTTTCAATTCATGATGCGAATAAAGCTGCTTCAGAAGTTGTAAAATCTGTTGGTTCTGAAAAAGCAAAAGTTTCAGGAATTATTTATCCTTTAATGCAAGCAATAGATGAAGAGTATTTGAATGCAGATGTTCAACTTGGTGGAACTGATCAAAGAAAAATAATGGTTTTAGCTAGAGAAAAACTTCCAAAAATAAGATATAAACCACGAGTTGAAATTTTAAATCCTTTAATTCCTGGACTTATTGGAGAAAAAATGTCTGCTTCAAATGAAAAATCAAAAATAGATTTGATTGATAATTCAGAGGATATTATTAAAAAAATAAATAGTGCAGTATGTGTTGCAGGAAATCCAAATAATGGTGTTATGGCTTTTTTGAAATATGTAATTATGACAATAAAAAAAGATAGAAATGAAAAATTTATTGTAGAAAGATCTGAAAAATATGGTGGAAATCTAGAATATGAAAATTATGATAATGTGGAAAAAGATTTTATTAATAAAAAATTACATCCTCTTGATTTGAAAAACACTGTTGCTAAGGAAATTATTAGTATGTTAGAGCCAATTCAAGAAAATAAAAAAGAACTTATTGAATTAGCTGAAAAAGCATATGAACAAGAATAATTATTTTACTTAGTTTTGAATTCTATAATATCTAAATCTTTTAATTTATGTTTTAAACCAACAATTTGTCCAGAGAATTTTGAACTCGGACCCCAAATTTTTATTTCTTTAATTATATCTTTAAAATTATTTGTTCTAAATACTTTCATTGCAACTTCTTTTATTGTTGATTTTCTTTTTAGTATTATTGGTTTTCCTTTTTTTGATTCTTCAAGTGTTTTATTTGGTTCTTTTGTATAGATTCTTATTTTATTAAAACTTTCAAATATTTTGTTTTTTAAATCACCTATACCTTCTTTTGTTTTTGAAGATATTAAGACAAAAGAATATTTTTTATATTTAGATTTTAAAGTTTCAGATATTTTTCTTTTTTCATTTTTGTCTAATAAATCTGTTTTATTAAAAACAATTATTTTTTTACAAGATGCTTTTTCTAAAACTTTTTCAATTTTAGATATTTGGTTTAAATTAGTTATTAAAATTAAAATACTATCTGTAGTATTTACAACTCCTTTATCAAAATATTCTGATTCTATTGAAGGAACTTCAATTAATTGAATACCTGTTCCGAAATAATTCATCATACCTATTTCCGAATCTTTTGTAGTGAATTTAATTTTTTCAGAAGAAGAAATTTCTGGTTTTGCGTTTGTTAAAAATTTCAAAAGGGATGATTTTCCTGAATTTGTAAAACCAACAATTACTGCTTGAATATCCTCTTTTTTTATTCCCTCTTTTCCTTTAGAAGATTTTCTAAAAGTTTTACCTTTTTCTATTTTTTCTTTTAATTTTTTATAACGAGTTTTGAGATTAGCAAGCATATTTTCTGAAGACTTATGTTTTGGGCATTCCTTAATCATTTCTTCAAGAGCATCAACTCTTTCTTTATCTGTTTTGGCAGTAAAAAATTTTCCCTGTGCTTTTTGGTAAAAAGGTGATTGATTTGTTGAAGCCATTTTATTTGTTTGTAAATTGATTTATTATATTAATATATTTTTTATTTAATCCACCTACTCTAAAAATTATTATTTTTTTAAATCCTAATTTTTTTATAAATTCTAAATCGTTTTTAAGATTTTTTGATTTTAAAATTGGCTCATTTCCAAGTATTCCTTTTGCAATTGTTCCTAAACTTATAGAATATTTATCTTTATTTTTTAATTTTAATAAATGTTTTTTTATATTTTTATTCATAAAATGAGAATTCATACTCGAATACCACATTAAACTTTTTTCTATATCAACTTTATAATCTAATCCCAATATTTTCAGGAATGGTGAAATAAGTGAAGAAGGAAATTGAGCAATAGTAATTCTTTTTTTATTATTTATTAAAAATTCTTTAATAATTTTCTTATTTTTAAAATAATATAAAATATTTTTTAAAATAAAACTTTTTTTTAAAGGTAATTCTAAATCTATTAATAATGGATTATTCCATTTATTTAATTCTATAAATAACTCTTTTAAGTCTTGAGTATTTGAAAAAGGAGATATCCAATATGAATTTTTTATTATTGGCCAATATGCAATTTTTATTTTTTTATTAATTTTTTTTATTAATTTCTTAGTTTTCTTAAATTTTTTAAATGAGTTAGAAGCTACAAATAATTTAGTTGGAAATTTTATTAACTTTAATTTTTCTAAATTTTTTTTTGTAGGAAATTCTTCATAAAATTCTATATCCATATATTTTTTAAATTCATTTAACTTAAAAATTTAATGGAGAAAAGATATATTAAAGATATAACGAGAATAGGCTTTAATTTTTGTAATGTTAAAATATGGTTTTTTGGAGAATCTTTAGAATTAAAAAAAGTTATAGGTTTCGGATTTAATAATACTATTTTTCATAGTAAAAATGGAACTGTTACAGCATATTATGATGAAGAAGAAAGTAAAAAATTTTATGATATTTTAGATAAAGTACTTAATGAAAATTTTTTTAATCTTTTAGGATTTATTAATTATAAAAATAATGATAAAATTTTTAATTTTTTAATTAAAATTTGGCCATCACTTGTTATTTTTCATGAAATTTCTAATTATCCTGAATATGCTAATAATGATATGTTAAAAAGACTTTTTAGATTAAGAAAATTTACTGAATCTTTTTTTTATGAATTTTTTAAAAAAATAGAAGAAAAAAATTTTGAAGAAAATTATATTTTTTATAAAGGAAAAATTTTTTATCAAAATTTTAATGACTTTATTAAAGAAAAAAATATAATCTTTGTAGAAAAATAAAATGAACTCTATAGAAATAATAAAAAAAATAATTAAGAAAAAAGAATTTTCTAATCTTCCTGAAATAGATGTTGAACTTGCTTTTGAAAAATTCAATAAAGATAGATATCTTGATGAAGAAAAAATAAAATTAACAAGGAATTTGTTGAGAAAAGTTTTTTCTTCTTTTACAAGTCAAAAAATTTTATCTTTAAGAAATTTAAATAAGAAAGATGAAGAATGGTTTTTAAAAAAACATCTTTCAACAAGGGAGAGATATGACTATTATGAGGATATTTATCAACGAATACTGAAAAATATAAATTCTAAAAAAGAAATTTCAATTATTGATTTAGGGGCAGGAGTTAATGGTTTTAGTTATAAATATTTTGAAAAATTAGGTTTTAAGGTAGATTATCTTGCAACAGAATCTATAGGACAATTAGTTAATTTGATGAATTCTTATTTTGAAAAAGAATCTTTGAAAAAAACTAAGGCAATTCATTTAAGTTTATTTAATTTAGATTTTGTTGAAAAATTAATTAAAAAAACAAATAAACCAAGAGTTTTATTCTTGTTTAAAGTAATAGATTCTTTAGAAATGTTAAAAAGAGATTATTCCAAAGAAATAATTTCTAATTTAATTTCATTAGTTGATATAATTGTTTTAAGTTTTCCAACTAAAAGTCTTATTAGAAAAACAGAATTTAAAGCTAAAAGAAAATGGATTACGAATTTTATAGAAGATAATTTTAATGTTTTAGATGATTTTAAATTATCTGGTGAGAGATATATTATTTTTCAAAAAAAGAAATATAAGTAAGATTTATAAGATATAGTTTACTTTTTATTTTAATAAAAAAGAATTAAAATGTCTCAAAAAATAGAACAGAAACAAGAAATTCAACAACAGCAATTAGTTTCACAACAAAAAATATTTTTGAAAAAAATAAAATCTTTTTGGTGGATATGGTTTCTTATAGGGATTGTAGTTAGTTCAATAATTATTGCAGGTTATTTTTTATTCTTGAAATAATTTTTATTAATTTTTAAAAAAAAGAGATTTTTTAAAGTAGTTTTAATTATTATTTTTATGAAAAAAGAAATTAAAGGAATTTTTTTAATATTACTGCTTGGATTTTTAGTATTAATTTATGAAGTTAATTCTTGGGAAGAATTTTTAAGAAGTAAATTTAATTTTCAAACAAATATTTCTAATTTTATTTCAAATAATGTTATTTCTTATTATATTATTGTTGGGACTCTCGTAATAATTATTCTTTTACTTTTTTTGATTGGTTTTTTGAGAAAATATCATTATTAATTACCATTAGATTTATATATATTTATAATTACTTTTTATTTATGAATTCTAAATTTTATAGAAAAGTTTTGAAAAATGGGCTCACGATTCTTTTTGAAAAAAGAGATTTACCTATAGTTAGTGTTGGAATAGCTGTAAGAAATGGAGGAATTAATGAATCTGAAGAAGAAAGAGGGATATCTCATTATATAGAACATATGCTTTATAAGGGAACTCCTACGAGAAATTTTAAAAAAATTGCAGAAGAGATTGAGAGAAATGGTGGGGATTTGAATGGTTTTACTTCTGAAACAATTACAGCTTATTGGTGTAAAATGCCTAGTAATCATTTGAATACTGCTTTGAATGTTTTAAGTGATATGGTTCAAAATCCTTTATTTGATGAGAAAGAATTAGAAAAAGAAAAAAAAGTTATTTTTGAAGAAATAAAAATGAGAAAAGATAGTCCTATGGGTCATGTTTTTAATGAAATTCATAAGAGACTTTATGAAAAACCTTTTGAAATTCCAGTAATTGGAACTGAAAAAACTTTGAATTTAATCAATAGAGAAAAAATTATTAAAAAATTTGGGGAAGTATATAAACCAAATAATTTTATTTTATGTATTGTTGGTGATGCTAATTTTGAAGATATTGTGAATTTTGCAGAAAAAACATTTTTAAATAATTCTTTTGGAAAAGTTTCAGAGTTTAAAATAAATACTAAAATTGAAATAAAAGTTGAAAAAAGAAAGGGATTGGATCAAGCTAATTTTGTTTTAGCATATCATGTTCCTTTATCAGATGATAAATTGTCTTATGCTGAAACAGTTTTAATAACTTTAATGGCTGGAGGAATGTCTTCAAGGCTTTTTCAAGAAATAAGAGAAAAGAGGAATTTGGCTTATGGGGTTAAAGGAGGTTCAGATATAAATAAAGATTTTGCATATAGTTTTATTTATGTTGGAACTACTAAAGAAAATTTGGATTTGGTGGAAAAATTAATTTTAAAAGAATTTGAAAATGTTTCTAAAGAACTTTCTGAAAAAGAATTAAATGAAGTTAAAAATCAATTAATAGGAAATTATAGGATTTCTATGGAGGATTCCCAGACACAACTCGATAATTTGCTTTCATTTGAAGTAAATGGTAATGCTGAAAATTTTTATGAATTTGAAAAAAATATTTCTGAAGTTAAATTAGAGGATGTTAAAAAACTTGCAAAAAAAGTAAAAAAAGGAAATTATAGTTCTTTTACCCTTCTTCCAGAATAAATTGTTTTTAATATTTTTTAATAAAATAATTAACCTTAAAAATACTCTTTTTTTATTTTAATTATGACATTTATAGTAAAAGTTCCTGGAATTAATGGGCTTGGAAAAACAAAAGGATGTGAGAATGCTGGAAATGAAATTTTGAAGGTTTTGAAGAATGAAATTTATTCTAATGAAAAAGGAAATATAGTTGATTTTGATAATTTAGATTTAGAAGAAATTCATTTGGATAATGATAATATTTTTTTATCTAATAAATTTGTTTATGAGAATTCTTTTAAAATTTTTGAAAACCTTGGAAAGTTAAAAAAAGTAATTTTCTTGGGTGGAGATCATTCTATTTCATATTCTCTTACTCGGGCTTTTTTTGATTTTTGTCAGGGTTCTTCTTTAAGTCTAGGGAAAGAACCTTGTTTAATTGTTTTTGATGCCCATCCAGATTGTATGTCTTTAATAGATTCAAAAGAAAATTTAAATAAATCTGAAAATAAAAAATCACCAACTCATGAAGAATGGTTAAGAGCTTTGATTGAAGATGGATTTCCAACAGAAAATATTTTATTAGTTGGAGTTAGAAATTCTTATTTTGAAGAAATAAATTTTTTAAAAAAGAATAATATTAGAATGATTTCTATGAATCAATTGTTAGGAAATTTAGAGGATAGTTGTGACATTATTATGGAATTTTCAAAAGATAAGAATTTATATGTGAGTATTGATATTGATGTTATTGACCCTTGTTTTGCTCCTGCAACAGGATATAAAGAACCAGGGGGACTTACAAGCAGAGAATTTATTTATCTTATTCAAAGAATAAATAAGATTAAAAACTTAAAAGCATTAGATATTGTAGAAATAAATCCTATTAAAGAAGGAAATAAATTAACAATTAAACTTGGGGCAAAAATACTTGCCGAAATTTTATAAAAATGAGAATTTTCATAGCAATCGAACTTCCAGAGCATGTAAAAAGTAAAATTTTTCATAGATTTGAAAATATTGAGAAAAATAATTTATTTAATGGAAAATTTACAAAGAAAGATAATTTACATTTAACTTTAAAGTTTTTTGGTGAGATTTCTGAAGAAAAAATAGAAGAGATAAAAGAAAAATTAAAAGAAATAAAATTAGAAAAATTAAAAATTGATATAGGTAAGGCAGGATTTTTTAATAATGAAAATTTCATTAAAGTTATTTGGATAGAAGTATTATCTGAAAATAAAAAAATACAAGAAATACATAAATTAATTTCAGATAAATTTCCTGAGACAAATTCTGATTATAAAGAATTTAATCCACATATTACAATTGCTCGAGTAAATAATATACCTTTTAAAGTTAATAAAGAAAAATTAGTTAACGAAATTAGAGAAATTAATTTTAAGGATTTGAGTTTTGATGTTGATAAATTTGTTTTAATGAAATCCGAATTAATGAAATCAAAATCAGAAGGTATTAAGTATAAAATTTTAGAAGAATTTGATTTATAATAAGTTTAAACTAATAAAAATATAAATATTAAAGAATCAAGATGTTTATATGATTTTTGTTTTCTAAAATATATAATGGAGAATATATTTCTTTAATAATTAAAATAAATTAAGATTATTTTAATGACAATAGAATTGAAAAAAGATATTTATTTTAAAGATTTAATTGTGGATTTTAAAAATAAAAAAAAGAAAGGTATTGTTAGAATTATTCTTCCTAGAGGATTTAATTCTTCTCAAAATGTACATCCTCTTGAAAAACATTTAGGAAATGAAAATATACCTTGTTATTTTGGTGATGATGGAATTTTAGAAGAAAAAGATTATGAAATTGATTTGAATAAATTCCATATAGTTTATAATTTATGTGAATTAACTTTAGAAAATCTTGTTGAAGGTGTAAAAGATTATTATAAAAAATTAGATTCTAAAAAAGGAATATTTATTTCGTGTAATGATCCTTTGAGAAAAGATTCGCTTAATTTACAAAAAATATTTTATGAAGAAGGAATAAAATATTTTTTTAACAATCCTCAAGGTGAAAAAATTTATTCTATTTTTTTAGATTTAATAAAAATAAAAAATATTTAATATTCCAATTCAATTAATTTTTTAATTATTTCAGATTTTTTCCCCAAAATTTTTTTTAATTCTTCTTCAGAAGCATTTATTATATTTTTTATTGTTTTAAATTCTTCAAGAAGTTTTTTTGCAGTTTTTGGCCCTATACTTGGAAAACTTTCAATTATAAATTGTAATTGTTCTTTTTCATTAAGAGATTTTTTCTTTGCTCTTAATCCTATGGGCAATTCTTTATCTCTTTTTTTTGATAAAACTGAAATAAATTTTGCAGTATCTTCTGCATCTTGAGTAAAAATTATTGGAACTTTATATTTAAGAATAATTGAAAGTAGGAAACCCCTTATAGCATTTGAATTAATTCCTCTATTTTCTTTTTTTAATGAATTAGAATAGAGTTCTTGTTCATCAATCCCCTCTATAATTAAAATTCTATTTTCATATTGAATAATTTCTTCAAGTTGTCTTATCAACCTCCTATTTATCATACTATTTAAAAAATCAGAGACAGTTTTTCTTTCAATTACAACATCTTTAACAATGTAATCTGCAACTTTTAATTCTTTAATTTCAACATCTATTCCTAATTTAATTAGTTCTGAATAAACTAATGAGTTTTTTTCACGATAATCCATTGTTATCTTTTCTTCATTTTTTTCTTTTTTAATTATATTCTTTTTTTTAGAAAATATATCAAAAATTTGATTTTTCATTTTAATTTTTTAATAATTTTATTTAAAACTTGTTTTTTAGTAAGGTTAGATGTATCAATAATTATTTCATATTGTGATTTATCTAATAAATTAATATTATAATATTTTTTATATGCAATTGATGCATCCTGAAATCTTTTTCTCGATTTTAAAATTAAATCATTAATTGAATTATAATCTGGTTCATCTTCTCTCTTTTCATTAAAAATTCTTTTTGCCCCTATTTTTTCATTTACTTCTAAAAATATTTTTTTTGATTGTGGAATAAAATGAAATGCTATCCAACCATCAATTATTAAATTGTCTTTTGTTTTCCCAATAGTTTCAGTTTTTTTATCAATTTCTTCATGAACCCATTTTTCTTTTTTTCCAAGTTCTATTAAATCATTAATTGTCATATTTTTTTCTATAGAAATATTTCCAAGAATTTCTCCGATAGAAATATGGGTTAAATTCATTTTTTTTGCGAGAGATTTTGCAAGTTCTGTTTTTCCAGCCCCAATTTTTCCAGAGATAGTTATTATCATAATTTTTTCTGTTCTTCTATTTTCTTTTTTGAATAAATATTATTTACTTTAAACTTTTCTTTTATATTTTTTATTGCAGAATGCATTTTTTTTTCTTTTGCTTTTGAAACATAAAAAAAACTTTCATCACGGGTTTTTTTTGTTACAAGCACCATAATTTTTCCTTCCATTAATCTTGCAGTTCTTCCCGCTCTTTGAATTTTTCTTATTGCACTTGCCACAGGTTCATAAAATATAACAAGATTAACTTCTGGAATATCCAAGCCCTCCTCCGCAATACTTGTTGCACATAAAATATTTATTTTTCCTTCTGAAAATTCCTCTATTATTTTTTTCTGTTCTTTTTGAGTTAATCCAGATATTTCATCATTTTTATCTATTGATTTTTTTGCCTGACCAACAAATATTTTTGATTTTATTTTTTCTATTTTATTAATTTCTTCTGAGATGATTGATGCTGTTTCTCTAAATTGAGTAAAAATAATTACCTTTAGTTTATCATTTTTTGATTTTTCATCTTTAATTATATTTATTAATTGATTTATTTTTGGATGTTCAAATCCTTTTGCAAGTAATTCATTTGAACTCATATAAATAAAATTAAATTCAGGTTTTGCAACTAATTTTATAACTCCTTTGCTTTGTTTTTTTTCTGCTTGTTTGAATAAATTTTTTAAATATTTGTTAAAACCAGAAAGAGTTTGTGTTTCTAATAATTCTAATCCGTGTTGTAATTTTATTGCCTGAGCACAAGCACTTGCACCTAACATGTAATTAAAATTTCTATTTCCTAAAGCTAAACTAGCCATTATTTTTTTCTGAAGCATTATTAAATTTGTTTTTGTTGAAGGTCCATAAAGAACACGTCTTTTTTTTAATTCTTCAATATATTTCTCAAAAAGTTGAGTCATAACATATCTTATTTCTTCAAATTCTGGTGGAAAATCAATTGACACTTTTTCAAATTCTAATTCTTGTAAATATTTTTTAACATCTCCATCATCTCTTGTTCTTAATTCAACTTCTTCTATGGAAAGATTTTTACAGATTTTATTTATTTTAATTTCTTCACTTCCTGGGCTTGCTGTAAGTCCTAAAATTCTTGGATTTTCTGCCTGGACTTTATATTTTTGAGCTATAAAATTATAGTCATAATTTTTTAAACATCTATGAGCTTCATCCTCTATAAGAAAACAAACTTCTGTTAAATTGTAAAGGCCTTTTTTTAAATCATTTGCAATACATTGGGGTGTTGAAAACACAATATCTGAATTTCTCCATAATTTTTCTCTTTTAGTTGCATTGATTTGTCCTGTAAATAATTCCATACTTGCAAATAATTCTGGGAGATGTTTTTTAAAATAATTTAAATGTTGTTCTGCCAGGGGTTTTGTTGGGGCTAGAAATAAAATTTTATTTAGGGGAAATTTTTTTAAACGGTCTATACTCATCATTAAAGCAATAAGAGTTTTACCTAAACCTGTTGGAAGTACAACTAGACAATTCTTTTCTGAGCAAGTTTTGAAAATTGCTTCTTGATATTCTCTAGGTGAGATACCTTTTAAAAATTCCATATTATATTATAAAAAAAACATATCCTAATGCTACTAAAACAATACTTGTAAGAAAACTCCAAGTTACTAAATTTCCAAAAAATATTTTATTTCCATCCAAGTCCCATAATGGAATCATGTTGAAGAAGGCATAATATATATTTAATGCTGCGAAATTTGAAAATCCAATTAAATATCCAAATATTGCAAATATCAAATTCATAGATATTCCTGCTGATGCAATTAATCCAATTTGAGATTCAGTTATTTCTGAAAAAGTATAAAGACCGAATCTTTTTGCAGCTTTGTAAACTTTAGGTTTTACTTCAAAAGTTAGAGATGCTAACCAGATAAAATTACCTAGAGAAAAAATAATTGCAATTAAAGGAAAAATTAATCCTGCTGGAAAAGGTTTTCTAAAATATTTACTGGGTTTAAAACCATATCTTTTAATTTCCCAGAGTTTTATTTCTATTTCTGAATCTAAATAAAATCCTGCAATTTTTTTTGCACAGATATTAATTATTATTACAAAAAAGATGCTTGAAAAAGTGTAAAGAATAATTTTAAATTCTTGAGTAATACTTATCACAAATCCTAAAACTACTATTACTCCTAATATTGCTCCAATCTCTTTTTTCTCTAACATTTGATAAATAATAAAAGAATTCTTATAAACTTTGTCATAATTTAAGAGAATATTTTAAATATAATTTTTACTATGGAAAAGTATTTAAATAAACATTGGTAAACTTAAATTATAGGTTAATATAAAATGAGAATTAAAAAAATATCTGAGGTTATAAGAACAAAAGTATATACTGATTCAGGAGATTATTTTGGAGAGGTTGAAGAGGCAAATCTTCATGAAAATAAAATTGACGGATGGAGGATAAGAGTTAGTGGAAGTATGAGTTCTTTGATTAGTGGTGCAAGAGGAGTTATTATTCCACATCAATTTGTAAAAGCAATTAGTGATATTTTTATAATAAATAAATCTGCCTTACCTAGCGGTGAATCTGATTTTGACGAAATCCCTGAAGATTTAATTTAATTTGTTTAAATAAAAATGGCAAAAGAAACAATATTACAACACTGGATTTTTACTGAATTTGTATTACCTTTTCTTTTTATTTTTGCTATTGTATTCGCTATACTTGAAAAAACAAAAGTTTTAGGAGATGATAAACATCAGGTAAATGCAATTGTCGCATTTGTTTTGGGACTTATTTTTGTGAGTGCAGTTTATCCTAAAGAAGTAGTTGGTAATTTAATTTTATTTTTAATAGTGGCAATTGTTGTTGTTTTTGTTGGATTATTATTATGGAGTTTTGTATCTGGTGGGGAAGCAAAAATTGAAAATAGTAAAGTAAAATGGGTTGCAGGAGGAGTTGTTGCTATTTCAGTAATAATTGCTGTTCTTTGGGCAACAGGAACTCAAGGAGGAATTTTTAGTTTTCTTTTTACTCAGTCTTGGAGTCCTACTTTTTGGACTAATGTATTATTTATCATTGTAATTGGGGCAGCTATAGCGTTAGTTATTAATGCTTCTAATTCTAAATCATAAATTATTTATTTTTTAATTAATTAGAAACATATTTAAATAAAAAATTCTATAATTTTATATGTTTGAAGGATTAAGTTTTTTAGCATCTTATGGGTTTTACGGAGGAACAGTCGGAGATATTCTTTCAACTTGGGAAAGTGTGGGGGTTTTTAGTTATCTTTTACCTTTTCTTTTAATTTTTGCAATACTTATAGGATTATTAAATAAAATTAATCTTTTTAAAGATAATAAAGTAGTTAACATAATTATTGCGTTATCTGTATCTTTAATGTCTTTACAATTTGATTTTGTTCCGAGATTTTTTTCAGAAATTTTTCCAAGAATGAGTATTGGTTTAATAATTATTTTAGTAATGATAATCCTTACAGGAATTTTAGTACCTTCAAATAAAGGGTGGATGACTTATGTATTTTTTGCAATAGGAGTTATTGTTTTGGCAGTAATTTTAGTTCAAACATCTGGTGCTTTTGGAGATTCAGTAGGATATCATTTTCAACAATATTGGGCAGATTATGTGGGAATAATTATCTTCTTAGTAATTCTTGCGATTGTTGCTGGGGGAGCCAGTAGTGAATCAGAAGCAGCAAAATCTCCTTTAATGAAACTTTTGAATGAAGGATAATTTTATAAATATTTTTTAAAATAATTAATTATTTTTTAGAAGAATGTGTTTTTTTAGAATTAGTTTTTTTGTTTGTTATAGAATGTTTTTTTTCAGCTAAATTTGATAAATTTGGGATCATTTTTCTAAAAGAATCTTGCATCATAGACATTTCATTTTTAATTCCTTCAATATTTTTCCCATAAGAACCTACTTCTCCAAGAACAGTCATTTGTAAATTATCAATTATATCTTCAATTCTCTTTAATCTTTTTGATAAATTATCTATCTTTGTTTGGGCTAACTCTTTAAATTCAGAATATTCTCCAATTTGTTTTTGAAGTTTTTCTATTTTTTCAGAAAAGACTTGTTCTGCTATTTCAATCATTGTGCTTGAATCTGTTCCAGAATATCCTCCTTCATATTCAGCTCCTTCAGATACTTGAGGATAATTTTCTTGAGGAGAATAACTTTCTTGATTTAATGGAGTAGTAGAATAGTTCTGATTAGATTGTGTTTGTTCTATTGATTGAAGATTAATATCTTGAGGATAATTTTCATTGGTTTGTGCCTGTTCTGGTGTAGGAATATAATTGTTTTGTTCTTCCATATTATTATCTGCAGAAACCGCACTTTTTATACTTGCTTGATTTAAAGCATCTGAAATTTCTTTTGGGGAGACACCTTCTTGTTTCATATTTTTTATAATATCTTCTTCAGAAATTCCTTGAGATTTCATTTGAATTATTTTTTCTAAAATACCCATTTTAAATTATTTTAATATATTTTTATTCAGATTTTTTGAAATTTAATGGCTGAAACATTTTTGCTTGTTTTGCTAAAATTTCTACATCTTCTTTTTTTGCAAATTTTGAAAATTCTTCTGACGCAGTTTCTAAGAAACTATTTACTCTTTCCATTGTCTGATGAACTATTTCAAGACTTTTTTTAATTTCTAAAGTATCTTTAGATGTTTTTTCTTTAAATTCTATAAGATTTTGTCCTATTAAAAGAAGTCTTTCTTTTAGAATATTTTGTTTTTCTTCAAGATCCCTTATTTTTAAATTAAAGTCCATATATTCTTGAGGATATTGTTCTTGTTGTTCAGTATATCCTCCAGATTCATTATAATCACCATTCATATTTTTTTTATGTTAATATAGTTTAAATTTGTTACTATTTTATATTTATATTTTCAATAGAAGATAAATCTTTTTTTATTAATTCTTTTCTTGTTATCATTATTCATATTAAATTGTATTTGTAAAAGTTTAAATAAGTTTATTAATTAAATAAGTTTATTAATTAAATAAGTTTATTAATTAAAAAAGGATTGATATTTTATGAATAAAAAGGGATT
>CAYPDP010000007.1:0-9256 GCA_964409555.1 Candidatus Woesearchaeota archaeon
CTAAAAGACTAAGTAAAGTTGTTTTTCCAGAACCTGAATGTCCCTGAATTGCCAAGAATTCTCCTTCCTTTACTTTAAATGAAACGTCTTTTACAGCTTCAATCTTTCCAAATGTTTTTGATAGATTTTTTAGGATCATTATATCATTCATTTTTTAACACCTCTGTAGCTTTTAGTTTATTTATGTGATTTGTAATTATCCATGTTGTAAAGAGACCTATAAAAACAACAATAATAAATGATATTATTGCATATGTTGGTTGGAATTTAATAGGCAAAAAATAAGTTTGCACAGTATCCACAAGAGAAGGATTTGATGCTAAGAAATGAGGGTATGGATTTAATTCCCAAGGGATGTTTATAGATATCTTTGTTCTTGCCAATAGAATTATTGAAATAAATGATATTATTATTCCAAATATGTAACCAATAAAAACCTGAATCATTGTTTCTTTTGTAATCTCTTTTTGTATGTTTTTATTTGTGAATCCCACACTTTTCATTATTCCAAACTCTTTTTTTCTCTGCATTATTGAATGGCTCATGCTCTTTATTATAATTAGTATAGAACCCAAGATTGTTATCAGAGAAATAAATAAGATTAACTTATCAGATAATACAAAAAGAGAGGATATTTGTTTTTCAAAAGATTTAGGAGTATAGATTGTATATGTTCCTATTGTTTTTCCTGTTGGTGTTTTACCATTGTTTAAAGTTTTAGGATTTAAGAGAGTATTTAATCTATCTGCTATTTTACTAATCTTTGTCTGTTCTGCATCCACAAAAATTATATTTATGTCATTTTGTTCAAACTTCTCTGTTTTTTGAAGATTTACAGAATTATAAGCAAGTTGTTGTGTATTATTTAAATTAAGAAATAAGTCTGAAGCAATGACATCTTTTCCAGAGTTCTTTCCAATACCTGAGACTATAAAATCTTGTCCTGAAATCTTTATTTTTTTACCTATGCTAATATTATATTGATCTGCATAAGTCTTATCAACTAAAACCTCTGCATCTTCTTTTGGTATATTCCCTCTTATAATATTAGCTTTAATTTTTGTTCCAAGAGAATCATTCCAATTAACGCCTAAAACACGTTTAAAATTATCCTTATCAAATACCCATAAGAAGAGACCATACGAAACATCATTCACATTATCAATATTTTTTATTTCATTTATAATCTTATTTCTAATTGGAGCAAGTGAGCAAGAAGTAACTACTCCAGTTGTATTTTCTGGAACATTTCCATTTTTTTGAATGATAATACTGCTATGTATTTTTTCAAACGGCAGTTTAGAAGCGTCTTTGTAAGCTGTCCCAAGCGAGTTTAATGTTATTAACATAACTACAACTAAAGAAATGAGCAATATATTCAAAAGATATTTATTTCTTTTTTTATATATTTCTTTCAGTGCATAGCCAAATATTTTACCTTTCATACTATTTCATAATATGAAACAGGTTATATCATTTACTGAAACGAGTTTATTTTAGGTTTCAAAAAGTGATGCAGCACATATTGAAATAAGAAACATTTTTAAAAGATGTGTTAATGTATATATTATATGAATAAAATGGAAATAACAAAGAAAAAATTGTTTATAGCATTAGGACTGTTGTTTGGTTTAGGGGTATTCCTAGCAATGTCAAATGCGTATTGTGCTGTTAATATGGGACATTTATTTGCTCCACTACTTTATGGCATTGCATTAATTGCACTCACTACTGGGGGATCAATTGTTTTATTATTTCAATGGAAAGTTGATAAAATTCAACTTGAAAAAGTGATTAGTATTCTCTCAGAAGATGAAAGAAAAGTACTTAAAGTAATAATAGAAAAGAAAAGTATTTCCCAAACAGAATTAAAATATTTATCTGAATTGTCAAAAGTTAAAGTTTCTAGAATTGTTTCAAAATTTGAGCAAAGAAAGATTATAGAAAAAAAACCTTATGGAAATACTAATATGATTATTATAAAAATATAATATTTTTTTAAAAAATCCTAAAATTTTTCTTCGGAACGTTACACTAAAATTTCCTAAAAGTAATTATTTTATTTTTTACATGGCTCGAAAGAGCTCTTTCTTTAAATATTTTTATGTGTAAATTTTCACTCACATTCTTTTTAAACAAATATCTTATAATCTAATTATTCATTTAATAACAACTCTATCTTTTTAGGATTTTGTTTTATTTCTTTAACAATTGTTGCAGGACCTATTATTGTTATTGCACCTAAATCCCCTCCAGAAATAACTTTTGCAATTTTACCCCTTATTTTTTTAAAAATATTCATTTCACTATCTCCAGTAATAACTGCAAGTTCTATTCCTTTAAAATTAGGAATATGGTCTATCATTGCCATAGTATCTCCTATAAGTCTTGTTTCTTCTTCAGGTTTTAATTTTCCCTGTATAATTAAGATATTACTTCCAAGAATAATTTTAAGAATTTTTCTAATTCGTTCATTACTACTAAGATTTTTTATTTCAGAATAAGGTAAGAATTGCATAGAAAGTCCTTTTATTTTCTCACCCTTTTTTTTACCTCTTTTCTTTTTCATCTTTAATTTTTTAAATTATTTTTATTTTACTTTTTTTGAAAGTTTAAAAATTGATTCATAAAATTCTTCAAGATTTTCACCATATTTCGCACTTATTCCAATAACATCATATTCTGGAAATGCGGATTCAATTTTTTTAATATCTGCTTTTTTCAAATCAACTTTATTTGCAATAATTAAAACAGGTATTTTTCTTGCTACAAGATTTCCAATAATAGTTATATTTACCTGATTATAAGGATTTTCAGTCGAGTCCAATACTACAACAACAATATCCATATCATCAAGCCATTTTATACTTTCAATAACTCCTTGAGTAGCTTCTTTTGCTCTTTTTTTAGCATCTTTTTTATTTACCTTATATTTTAAAAATTCTTCATAATCTATTCTTGTTGCAATTCCAGGAGTATCAATCATTTTGAAAATCATTGTTTTTCCTTTATATTCAATTTCAACTTTTTCTTTAAATTGAACATTTCTAGTTTCATGAGGCACTTTACTAACACTTCCTATTTCTTCTCCTGTAAAATCTTTGCATATTCTATTTGCAAGAGAAGTTTTTCCTGCATTTGGAGGTCCATAAAAACCCATTTTTATCTTTCTTTTATCTCTAAATATATTGAAAAATACTCTTTTAAAAAAACTTTTGAAAACTTTGACTACCATATTATGATTTTGTGATATTGCTTTATTAAACTTTTCTATAATTTATTATTCAATTTCTTTTTTGAAAATTAAAATTATGATTAAATTTTTGTGAAGATTTCATTAAATTTGAATTATTCTTTTTTCTCTTGAAAATATTAAAAATCTTAAATATTGGAATTTCTAACATACCTGTTCTTTTTCCATGATATTTTTTCATAGCATAATTTATTTGTTCAGTATTCCAACCACTTTTCTTTAAACTACTTCTTATTTTGCTATTTTCCATACCTTTTGTTTTAGATTTGTTAATATAAGTTATAATATTAAAAAGATTATTTCTATTTTTAAATAAATAATTTTCATATTTTCTTTTATACCATTCTTGAACAATTATATACATAATGAAGCCAAAAATTATAATTAATAAAATAGCCCAGATAAAGAGATTTAATTTTGATTTTTTCTCAAATTTTCCATAATTTTTTACATCTATCTGTAAATCAGTTAATGAAGGGGATATGAAAATTGGTAATTCTGAAAAATCAATATCTTCTGTTGTTGATAAAGTTATTAATTTTTCAGTTTCTGTTCCATCTAATTTAATATAACTATATCCAGAATCTTTCCCATCTATATATCTTCCGTCAAATTCTAAATTTTTAAGTTTGTTAATAAAAATATAAACATCATCTGAATTATCATTAATTTTTTTTATTTTTATCTCAAAGACATTTAATAATTGAGTAATTCCTCCATCAAAATTTCCAGATATTTCTTTAAAATTAACTTTAGTTTCTATATTATTTGAATTCCAAGCTAATATACTTTCTTCATATTTACTTTTTTCTTCAGAACTATAATCTCCTCTTCCAACACTTTTTAATACATCAAGATTTATATTTTTTTCTTGAGGATAAATTGTTATGGAATTTCCTTTTTTAGTTGTTATTATTGAACTAGGAATATCTAAATTTAATAAATTTTTCATGATATTAATATATTCTTCATCACCTGATGCAGTTGAATTATCTCTCTTAATTTTTTTTAATTCTCTTTCAATATCACTTAAATTTAAGGATTTTTTTATAACTTCTTGATAGAATTTATCATAATCTTTTATTTCTTCATTTATATTATTAAAATTATTTTCTTCTTCACTCAAAACAAGATTGACTGCTTTTTTCGGACTTTCTACATTTATATTAAATACTTTTGAGGAACTTCTTTTTGAAGAATCTGTTATACTTACTTTTAAATTATATTTTCCTGTTGAATTGTACGCATAATTAATGATGTTTTTTGTTGTTGTTAAAATATCTCCGTTTCCAAAATTCCATTCATAATTTTTTATCGTATCATTTGAATTGTGTTTATCTATTTTAATTTCAAAATTTGTGGGGTATGCTGCCATTGCAGTTAAAGGATTTAAACTTGTTATTTGAGATATTCTTTCAATAAATAAATTTTCAGAAAATATTTTAGTACTGTTTAAACTTAAAGAAAAATTATGAGTTCCAAAATATTCAGGAACTGAGAGATTTAAATTATTTAATGAAATTATTTGGAAATCCATATTTACTATTGAAGGGGTTTCTTTAATATCATATACTTTATTACTTATTGTTGGACCACTATTATCATTATAATCTATTTTAATGTTTTTTATTGTTATATCTTGATTAAGTCTGGACCATAATTTTATTGGAATAATACATCCTTTAGAACAATCTATACTATTATCTATGTTAGTTCCATATTTTTTAACAAGATATTCTTTGATTATATTGCTTAATTTTTCAGGATTACTTGGAATATTATCCCCTATATTTAATTCACCAATTGAATCAAATATTTTACCTGTAGCAAAAATACCATATGATGCTGTAAGATTTTCTGGGGAATTTGAAAGATCTCCATAAAATCCACATCCATTTTCAGAAGAATATCCCTTTATTCTATAATCCCCATCTCCTTTATTAGAATAAATGCAAATATAATAATCTTTTCTATTTGTTAAAGGATAACTCACATCACAAGATACTTCACTCCCAATATTATTTATTTTATTTGAAGGTAAATTACAATATGCTTCTTCTGTGCCATCTAAACCATAAATACTCATTGTTAGATTTCTAAATCCACTTTCATTTCTTATCCAAGTTCCTATCTTAAATCCAGGAGATTCAGTAAGTTTTATTTTTTGACAATAACCATCATAATTGTTTACAATTCTTTTTTCTTGAGAAGTAATTTTTGAATTAAAACATCCGTAATTTTTCAAAGGAGAACAATCTCCTAAACCAATTTTATTATTTCCTAATTCTACATTTCCATTATTAAGAATATCTATTTCCAATTGATTATAACATGAAGAAGGTGCATTACTATTTATTGTAAAATTTATAGAATTTATATCACTTATTTTTCCAGTAAGTTTGAAACCAATTATTTTTGATTCTCCTGTATTTAATGAAAATGTTTTTTCAGATTCTTCATTAGTTGCAGAATATCCTGATTCACAATCAGATGGATTACATAAAAAATTATTATTATTCTTTCTTAAAAATTCAATAATATTAATTGCATCACCTTCACTTGTTCTAATTAGGGAATTTGAAACTTCATTTTTAAGACTTATATTTATCCATCCTTTTAGATAATTACCTGGAGCATACACTTTGTCTATTGAATGAGAGAGATTCCCAATATTAATGACAGCAGAAATATAACTTAAAGAAAACACAATTAATAATATAAATAATATGTTTATTAAATACCTCTTTTCCATATTATTAGATAATTATTTATTTTATAAATCTTCTCTTTGAAATATTTAAAATTTAGAAATAATTTATTATTATTTTTTATTTTTCTTTACTTTTTTTACTTTATTATGTCTTTTTCTTTTCTTAATTATTTTTTGTTTCTTTTTCTTGTTAAGAACTAATTTTATATAAACATAAATAAGTATTAAAATTATTATTATTGCAATGGCATTCAAAGTGCTGAAAAATGGAAGTTCTATTTGTGCAGGGCAAGGAACTACTTTCTCCCCTCCAACACATCCTATTGATTCTTTGTTAGGGTCATAGTACCAATTTCCACTTCCAGAGGGGTCTTCAATCCAATCAGGATTATTTGCTACAGCAGTAGTATTAGAATTTGAAACATCCCAAGTCCAAAGAGCATTCCAGGAATAAGATAAAAATCCATCAGAACAATCATCTCCTTGTGAATTTTCTTCATAATTACATATTCCTATTTCTGGAAAAGATGCTCCTGGAATTATTTTTTTCTTATTTCCAATTATTAATTTTGGATTACATTTAGGAGTAATACTAATATTCCAATCACAACTACAAGTATTTAAAGGATTAGCACAAGCCCCTGGATTGTTTAATTCTACATTACTTACTGCAACACCACATACATCATTTAAACAATCTCCTTTAATTAAATATTCTGAACATAAAGTTCTTCCAACACAATTATCTATTGTGGACAAAGTCGCATTTAAATCTCCACTTGTTTCAATTGTATTTGTTGCAGTAGCTTGAAAATAAAATTCATAAGGGGATTTTTCATTAAGTATACCATCTTTTGAATTATCTATATCTGCCTGAGTTATTGTCCAATTTACACTTGCATTCCCACTACTATCTACTATTCCTGTTAACTCATTTCCTTGACTTTTTGTTCGTATATTATCATCAAATGTAGCACCTATAATTACTCCATCAGTTTTTACAGTATCTCGTTCAAATATTTCAAAAGTCATACTTGTTCCTTGAACTTCATTTGATTTATCAATAATTAATTTTATCTGAGTCGTTCCTGGAACTACTGATATATCAGTTATGAAATTATTATTGGTATCTGCCCAATAAGGAATAGATTTTGTAATACAGACTCCTCCAACATAATTTTGATTTGCCGAACAAGGGTTACAACATATTTCAGTAGCATAACTAGTTGAATTTCCAATATGAGCATTTGTTGCAGAGGATAAGGAAAGAATACCTGTTTCATTAGAATAACATCCAGCAGTTGTGCTTCTACATTTTAAATTTTCATAACAAACATCAGTTCCATAATTATTATTTTCTGGAATTTCTCCATGAGCATTTGTTGCTGAAGATAGTCCAATAATTTTATTTGTTCCAGAACAAGTTGTACTTCCACCTTGTGTGGAAAAATCACAACATAATACATCAGCATAATTTAAAGCATCAGGAAATTCACCATGAGCATTTCCAATACTTGAAAGACCAAAAACAACATTGTTACTTCCAGAACAAGAAGCCCTATCAGTTACAAAACAATTTTCAGCACTTACAAGATTTAAAAGAAATATTCCTGAAAAAAATAATATTGTTAATATTATCAAAGTCTTATTTTTCATTTTATAAATTTTTCATTAAAAATAGAAATTTAGAAAATTTTTGATTCATTTTTTACCCATTTTTAATTTATTAATTATCTTACTAAAAGTAAAACCCTTTTATAAATCTTTTTAACCTTTAATTACAATTAATGGTTTAAGCTTTGCAATTTTTTTACTTATACCTAATTCATCAACAGTTTTAACAACCTCATCAATATCTTTGTAAGCTTGAGGTGCTTCTTCTGATAATGATTTTAAACTTCCTGCTCTAACTTCAATTCCTTTATTATGGAGATTTTTTTTAACCAAATCTCCTTTTAATTCTCTTGACGCTTTACTTCTACTTTTTATTCTTCCTGCTCCATGGACTGTTGAACCAAATGTAATTTCTTCTGCTTTTTTTGTTCCAATTAAAAGATAGCTTGAAGTTCCCATACTTCCAGGTATTATTACTGGTTGACCAATTTTTCTATATATTTTTGGTATTTCTTTTCTTCCTTTTCCAAAACTTCTTGTAGCACCTTTTCTATGAACACAAACATTTTTTTTCTTGCCGTCTATAATATGTTCTTCTATTTTTGCAATATTATGACATATATCATAAACAACATCTATTTTCATTTTTTTAGAATTAGGAAAAATATGTTTCATTTCTTCTCTTACCCAATGTGTTATTAATTGTTTATTTGCAAAAGCAAAATTTGCAGCAGCAGACATTGCAGAAAGATAATCTTTTCCTAATTTGCTTTTTATTGGTGCATTGATTAATTCTCTGTCTGGTAAATTTTCGAACCCATATTTTTCTTCCATTTTTTTAATATAGTCTGAAGCAACCTGATGACCTAATCCTCTTGATCCACAATGAATCATTATCATTATTTGATTTTTTTTAATGCCTAACACTTCTGCAACTTTTTTATCATAAATTTTATCAATATACTGAATTTCTAAAAAATGATTTCCTGCCCCCAAAGTTCCAAGCTGGCCAATTCCTCTTTTTATTGCTCTTTCAGAAACTTTTTCTGAGTTTGCATTTTCTAAACATCCTTCCTCTTCCATATACAAATAATCTTCTTTAACACCATAACCTTTTTCAACCATATATTTTGCACCTTTTTCAAGGAGTTTTTTTAATTCATTTCTTGTAATATTAAATCTGCTTCCTCTTCCCAGCCCTGAAGGAATTTTTCTGTAAAGTGCTTCGGCGATTTCATTTTGTTTCTCCAATATTTCTTTTTTCTTTAAGTTTGTTTTTAATAATCTTACAGAACAATTTATATCATAGCCTACTCCTCCTGGGCTTACAATTCCTTTATCTAAATCAAAAGCTGCAACACCACCTATTGGAAATCCATACCCTTGATGAGCATCAGTTAAAGCAATAGAATATTTTAAAATTCCTGGAAGAGATGCAACATTTTTTACCTGTTCCAAAGTTTTATCCTGTTTTATCGCTTCAAAAATTTTAGGGGAAGCATAAATTATTCCTGGAACATTCATTTTTCCCTCTTTAGGAAATTCATACACATTTTCAGATAATTTTTTTATGTTCATTTTGATTTATTATATTTTTCTTCAAAAGGAATATTAAAAATCTTTGATTTTTTTATGTTCATTTTGATTTATTATATTTTTCTTCAAAAGGAATATTAAAA
>CAYPDP010000007.1:9356-19886 GCA_964409555.1 Candidatus Woesearchaeota archaeon
ATCTTTGATTTTTTTATGTTCATTTTGATTTTTTATTTTCTTTCTTTTTAAATATCTAATACAACTTGAGCTAACCATTTTTTATTTTCTTTCTTAATAAACATTTCATTATAAGTAATTGCTTTAACGCTCATTTCAATTTCATAATTTTTTGCATCATCTCCAAAAATATCTGCACTTAATTTTATTTTATTTTTATTTTTAATTATTTTTATATTTTTAATTTTAGAAGCTAAAAAATTCTCAGAATCAAACAAAAATAAAAATTCTTCTAAAAAATTATATAACAAACTTTCAAAATCTTTTCCAGTTACATTTATTTTAAAATTTTTCTTTTTTTTTATTTTCTTACTATATATTATATTAATGAGTGCTAATGAAGAATTTTCAAAAATTTCTTCTAATGTTTTTCCAAAAACTTGAAATTTCACATCTGCAGTATGTTCTAAAAATTTGAATTTTTTTTTAATCATTTTAATATGAATAATCTTTATTAAAGAAATATTTATTATTATTTATTTTCTCCAGTCCAACAAAATAATTTTAATTGTCTAGGGCCATATTGAGTAAGTGTTGCTGCTATAATTATTGATTTTGCATAAACTTCTTTTTTTATGTCTTTATCTAAAGGGCATATTTTATCTGGTCTACAAATTTTTGCTTCACATTCTAGATAATTTGGAATTCTATTAATTATTCTTTTTTTAACATTTTGAAGTCCTAAAACTGGATTATCAAATTCTATCCAAGATATAGGTAGAGATTCTTTAAGAGGATAAATTTCTGTCAAGTTTGCACTTAATATGTCTTTTCTTAAATTATCATCAATTTCAATCTCTCTTAAAATTAATAATTCAGCTTCATATGTTTTTGAAGAAACATTTTTATTTCTAATTGAATTATTGTTAATAACAATTAGTAATGTGCTGGTTATCAACATTATTGCAATAAATGCTTCAACAATTCTTATCCATCCTTTTTTTTCCATTTATATTACCAAATTCTCAGATTAATAAACCCTTGGAGAATATTTGATTTATTATCTATATATTGAATTGGTATTTCATTTGAATAAATATTAACTCCTTGAAAAATACTCTCTCCAGTATCAATTATTTTATAATTATTATCTGTAAAACTAAATCCAAAATCTACTTCTGGAGGGAGATTAAATCCTTTTTTAAGACCATCATAACTTCCATTTTTATATTCTTTAATAGTTCTTATTATTTTTGATTCAAATATATATTTTCTTTTTTTTACAAGTCCCATTGTTATAAGTTTATTTGGAACTTTTGTACAAAGATTTTTTTGAACCTTATAATCTCTAAAAGGAAATTCTTTGGAGGAATATATTTTAAAGAACTTATCTTTTGAATCATTAAGATTTACATATATATTTTTGGGTATTTCTCCTTGTTCATTTTTTTCTTTTTTCTTTTTTCTCCAATTTTTTTGGTCAGGTATTGTATAATTAAGAATATTCTTATTTTCATTTTTTATTATTGAATCTTTCCCTTGGATATTGCTTAATATATCTGTATTATTCATTTCAATACATATAGGGGTTATTATAGTGCTATTATTAATTATGAAAGATACTGTTGTCAAATCTGCCGAAAATTTTTCTTTTATAGAAGATTCTAAATAATTGAGTAAAAATTTTTTTTCTTTTTCTATTTTTGTTACAGGACTAATTATTGAATATAAAAATATTAAGAAGGTTATAAATATTACAAATGATAATATCATTCCAACATGCGATCCTTTTTTATTTTTAAAAATTTTCATATTATCCTATTAAAAGAGTTACTCCAGTAGATATTAAAAATGATGTTAGCACTAATATGAATGAATGTCTTATTCCTGATTTCATACTTCCTTCTGAGAGTTTTCCAATTGCAAAACCGCTAAAGAATCCTTGAACTAAAAGTAAGTATAAAAAAGAAGAACCTATATCTCCCTGATCAACATTACCCCCTCCACCAATTCCTACTCCTGGAACACCCCCTGAAAGAGATCCCATAGAACTTATATCCGCAATTCCTGAAACCATTGGAATAATTTTGATTTGCATTATTAAAATTATAACAATAAATACAAAGAAGATTATATATCCTTGAACAACCAAAGTTGAAATAACTGCTTTTCTTTCTTTTTTCAATTTATCAGAAATATTTACAGCTCCTGCAACAGCTTCAAGTATTTCTCCAATATCTCCTCCTTCTTTTTCTGCTTCCCCAATTAAAGTTAAAGCTCTTGAAATTGATTTGTTATTTATATCTCTTGAGAATATTTTTAATGCATCATTTAAAGGAATTCCTAAATAGATTTGATTTGCTAATTTTCTTATATGTTTACTTAATATTCCATAATTTCTGTTTTTCATATTGATAATGCTTCTACTTATTGGCGTTCCTGTTTTTACACTTTCAACAAGATTTCTTGAAAATTCTATAAACATTTCCTCTTTTTCAGATTCATCTTTTGTTTCATTAATTATTGATATAACAAAAGGTGTCGCCCACATTAGAACACCAATACCTATTATGAAGAAGAAATATTTTGTTTCATAAAATATCAAAGATACAATTATCAACATAATTCCAATTCCTATCCCAGCCCAGTGATAATATTTTAATTCCATTTTAATTAAGAAGGTTGTTTTAAATGTAAAAATGTAAGAAATATTACATTTATTACAGTAACTCCTAATACCATTACAATAGTAATCATTGATGTGTTTAATGAAATTCCGAGACCGCTTATTTTCATCATAATTAATAACAGCATCAAAATCATTGGAGCTGCAATAACTACACTAATGTAAATATCCATAAATGTTTCTGCAGCCTTTGTTCTTTTTTCATTTTCTATTTTATAATCAAATAAAATAGTTTGAGATCTTTTTTCAAAAAATTCACTAAGATTTCCACCAGAATTTATTGTTGTTGCAAGACCATTGAATAACTCAGATAGTTTTTTACTCGCAGTGGTGTTAGAACTACTTTTAAGAGCACTCACTATATCTTTTCCTAAAACATTAATCTCATTCATTAATTTTATGAATTCTTTTTGAAGATAAGGATAATCTCCAGTTGAAATTATAATTGTAAATATTTTACTTGGATTAATCATTGAACCAGCTACGGCAGACATATGAATTGTTGCAAAAGGCAATTCTAAATTTATTTTTCTTTCGATAGATTTTCTTTCCATAGAAGGATAAAAATAAGTAAATAAAATAGTTCCAATGGGGATTGCAAATAATATCCAGAATGTTTTTAGAAATCTAGTTCCTATACTTTCTTGAATGGGTGTTATTATTGGCCATATTGAACCTATATTAAAAAATAAAAGAAATATAAAAATAAAAACTGAAGCTAAAGATGAGACTAGTGTTGTGAAAAGAATTATAGAAATGTAACTCACCGGGAGAACTCTCAAGTTAGCTTTTATAAGGTCATTTTGCAGAGATTTAAATAATTCATTTTTAAGAAGATTTCTCGAAATTTCTGAAAATAAATTATTGGATATTTTTACATAATTACTTGGTTTTATTTCTTTTTCTTCTTTTTTCTTACTTTTTTTCTTTTTTATTCGTTTTAATGTACTTTTTTCAAATTCTGAAAAAGATTTATTTTTAGCAAAATATTTTTTTATTTTTTCAAATGTATTTAAAGAAGATTTATGTTTTTCTTTATTAATAATTTTATCCTTAAATTTGGGTAAAGGTTTTGAGAGATTTGTTTTATCTAAATATTTTCTTAAATAATCATTGGAATTTTTTAAGGTTTTTTTTAGAGAAATTATGTGTGAAAGAATCATTTTTCTTTCTTCTAAATCTTCAGCTCTTTCTAAATCTTTTAAAAGTGAATTCATTTCAGAAACAATTTTTTTCTCTTTTGAGATTACTCTTTTCAATTCAAAAAATTCATTTTCTTTTGTTTTTACTTCCAAATCCTTCATTTTATTTAACTATTTCTGATATTTTTTTATTTATTTCTAACATTATTTTTTTAATTTTATCAAATTTATCATAATTTTTATTTTTAGAAGATTCTTCCAATTTTATAACTGCTTCTTCAATAGAACTAGTCAATTGACTTAGAAATAAAATATCCTCTTTTTCCATTATATAAAATAGAAATAAGTATTAATAAATCTAACTTATTCATTAAAAATATTTCTTTAAATTTCAAATGAACTCTTGTTATAAATTTCTTCTATCAAGTTCATTATTTAGAATTGTAATTGTTTGACTAGCAAAATAAGTTTTAGGACCAATAGAAATTTTTTCTGTAATTTTTTTTAATTTTTTTAATTCTTTTTTTGGAAGTCCTTCCTGATCTCCAACGATAAATACACTATCTTCAGGAATATTTATTTTTCTAATATCTTTTCCTTTTTTATCTAAAATAAAAATCTCTTTTCCTTCTTCAATTAATTCTTCAACAACTTTTAAAAAACTTTTTTTTTCAATAAAACAACCTTTTAATGGTTGAGTTTTTTTCCCAGGCTTGTATTTATATAATATTTTTTTTATTAAATTAGCAATATCTTTTTTACTAATTTCTAATTCATCATTTACTTGTATTTCAATATGTTTTGGGGCATCTGGAGGTCCATAGAAGATTAAGTGAAGTTTTACATTTTCTCTAACGCTGTGACTTAAAAAAAATGTAGCAATTAAAGAGTGTATTACAATATCCATTCTTCCTGTTTTCATTAAATTTCCTTTTGCTTTTGAAAGTAAATTTCCAGAAGTTATTGCTGATTTTGAAAAATATATGAAATGTTTCATAAATTGTTAAAAAAACTTTTACTTATATAATTTTGGAAAATTATTTAAAGACTCATTACTTAATAAAATTAAATAAAATGGCAAAAACAGAAAATGATAAGACTTATGAAGAGGGTTTTAAATCTGGAAAAAATGGAGATTTACTAGATGATATATCTCAAGGCATTAGTCCTACTTTCACAAAAAGTGGAGAGATATGGGATAAAGGATACAAAGAAGGAGCTAAACATCGTAATGATGATTCTAGTAATGATGATTCTAGTAATGGAGGGTGTTATCTAACAACAGCATGTATAAATTCTAAAGGTCTTTCAAATAATTGTTTAGAATTAAATGTTTTAAGAAGATTTAGAGATAGTGTTTTATTACCAACTTCAAAAGGACGAGAAGCAGTAAAAGAATATTACAAAATAGCTCCTGAAATTATATTATTAGTTAATAAAAAAGAAGGAAAAAATGCAATTAATGTTTGGAACTCTCTTTATGAGGATGTTCAAAAAGCTGTTTCTTTAGTAATGAAGAAAGATTTTAATAAGGCTTTTACTCATTATAAACAAATGACTTCTAGGCTCAAAGAAAATTATTTTGTTTAATCTTTCTTTTTTATACTTATGTTTTTTTTATTGTGACTATTATTTATTCTTTTTTTCTTGAATTCCTTTAAATAAAAATTATGAAAATTTGTAAGCAAGTTTTACATTTTCTCTAACGCTGTGACTTAAAAAAAATGTAGCAATTAAAGAGTGTATTACAATATCCATTCTTCCTGTTTTCATTAAATTTCCTTTTGCTTTTGAAAGTAAATTTCCAGAAGTTATTGCTGATTTTGAAAAATATATGAAATGTTTCATAAATTGTTATTGAAAAGATAGTTTTTAAAATTCATGTTTTAATTCGAAAGAATTATAAACTTTATTCTACTTTAATTTAAATGAAAGAGATAGATTGTAAATTTTCAAAAAAAGATAATATTAAATTAATGAATGAGTTAATTGTTTATTCTTATATTCATTCAATAAATACTGGAGGTATTATTTTTACTAACTATCTTGGAAGAAAACTTGCAGGGCAGATGCCTTTTGAAATTAAAATTATTGATTTTCCTACTGATATGAAGGGAGATACTGATTTTAAAGGATTAAGAAAGATTATTGAATCAAGAAAAGAACCTTTAGTTCTTATTCATAGAAATAAAAAGACAGGCAGTTTAATATCTAGTTATTTTTTACCTAAACAAATAGATGAAAATCATTATAAAAGAAATTAATTTTTTATTGGTTGCATAACAAATTTCGGTTTAGCGAATATCTCTTTATCTTCTTTGGAAGAGATAATTTCATACATTCCAATAAATTTTGGAATTTTATCGTCGGAAAAAACACAAATAATTTCATTTTTATTAAGTTTATAATCTTTAATTAAATTTTCTTTAAAAATTGATTTTCCTGTAAACAATCTTTTAACTTCCTCTTTTTTTATTTTAATAGAATTATGAATTTCTGAAATGATTTCTCCAGGAATTATAATTTTTTTTAATAAATTTTCATTTCCTTTTTTAAATTCATTAATTGCTTTCTCAAATTCATAAAGAGTTACAGATGGATAATTTTTATTTGATTCTAAGAATATTCCCGCCCTAGTACGTCTTAGCTCTAGCATGTGTGCACCAATTTTTAGATTGTCTCCTAAATCTGAAATTAATTTTCTTATGTATGTTCCTCCCTGAACTTCTGAATGAAATAAAATATCTTTTTTCCCTTCGCTCTGTTCAAGAATTTTAAATTTTTTTATTTCTCTTTCTCTAAGTTGTCTTTTAACTCTCGATTTTACAGGAGGTAATTGTTTTATTTTTCCAATAAATTTTTCTTTAATTTCCTTTTTTATTTCTTTTAATTCAATTTTTTTATGAATTCTCATTATTCCAATATATTCTTTATCTTCTCCAAGAAAAAATCCAGTTAATTTACAAGCTCTATTTAGTGCAATTGGTAAAACTCCTGTAACTTTTGGGTCGAGAGTTCCAAAATGACTTGTTTTTTTTGTTTTGAAAATTTTTAATTCTTTTCTTATAAAATCAGAAATATTAAAACTAGTTGGTCCTGAAGGTTTATCAATATTTATAATTCCAAATTCCAAAAGTTCTTTTATAGATTTATTAGCTTTTATTTTATTAATATTAATTTTCATTTATTAAAAAAATAAAATAACTTTTAATATCTATCCTTTATGATATTTTCTTAATATACTTTTTGTTTCTTTATATGCTAAAGGAGGAATATTTCCTATAATCTTTGCTCCTTTTTCAATTTTCTTTCTTTCAATATCATAAAGACATTCAATACATCTTTCTTGAATATTTTTAAATTCTTTAAGAAGTATAGAAATACTTTCTTCATGAGAATTTTCAATATTTCTAGTTTTATAATTAAATTTTTTCTTTTCTTGTTTACTTAATTTTTCAGTTTTATCTTCTAAATTAAACATACTCTTGAAATAAATTATTCTTTTTTAAATATTTCTCTTGTTCAGTAATATTTTCATTAATTTTAAACTAAAAACATTTATATACTATTTATCCTATATATTTAATAGCATATATTATTTAAAAAGATGGTGATAGTTTATTTTAAATGACATTGAGTATTAATGAATTTAATGGACTTCCAAGAATGGAAAAACAAAATTTCATACATAATTATGAGTGGAATCTTGGTGTAGAAAAAGGTGGTCCAATTGGATATGGTGTTGCTGTAATGGGTTTTTTAAGAGAAAAAGGAATTGGTTTGCCTTGTTATTCTGAACTTTTTCCAAAATTAACCGATAAAACCCATTATCATTGTATAGGTTGTGGGGATATTTACAATGCTCCTTTTGAGACAGGAAAAATTATCGGAAAAACTTCAAAAATTCTCCCAAATATCCTTGGTGAAGTTTTTAATTTAAGTTCAGGTATTTGTAAGCCTTGTCTTCCAAAATTAATAAATAAAAAAAATTAATTTCTTAAAAGTTTTACATTCCTAATTCTTGAAGATGGTCTCCATAAAATTCTCTAACTCCTCTAGAAATTCTTGGTGGAAGTTTATGAAGATGCCCATCTTCCATTAATATTTCTTTAAGAGATGATTCCAAATTTTTTACACCTTTAACTTTATCTTCTGAAGGTAATCTTTCAAATCCAACTCTAATTCTTTCTAATTTATCTAAATGGTAAGAATCTGCATTTTTTTTAAGAGTTTCATATTCTTCTTCAGTTCTTCTTTTTTTAAAAAAATCTAAATAAGATGGAATAGGATTTTCTCTTAATGTTTTATAAAATTTTCTTTTAGAAATTTTCCCTCTTCTAAATTTAGATAAAGGTAATAATAAAGTTCCAAATAAAGAATTCATATAATCTGGACTTAATCCATTATATTGATTTATTCCTCCGAAAGGATCATAATGACTTGTCATTTTAATATCTCCTATCTAAAATAGATGTTATAATATATACATTATACTTTATATATCTTTCTATTTTGTGCACGTAATGTGCACAGTATGTATTAATGGAGATTATTCAATATTTCTTCTTCTTTTAGCAATAATAAATTCTTTTCCTTTTTCTTCATGGTTAAAATTAGTTGCAAAAAAAGCATTAATTATAGATTCTATGAGTTCAGATCTTGTAGCTTTTAAAAAAGATATTTTTTTTATAATTTCATCTAATTTATCAACAGTTGTTTTTTTTATTCTTATTCCAAAACTTATTCTTTCCTTTTTCATATATGTATAATGTGCACTAAATATAAATAACTTTCTATGATTGAATATTTTTATTCTTATAGTATTAGAATTATTACTTGTTTAAAGTTTTTCTAACTTGGTGTTTTGGTTGTTTTGATTTACCACCAGTTTGATGCTTTGCTTGTTTTGCAGCAGTTTTTTCTATTTCTTTTCCTGCTTCAACTATTGCAGATTTTTTTTCTTTTTCTTCATCTTTCTTTTCCTCAATCTTCTCAGTATTTTTTATATCTTTCTTTTCTTCAGGTTTTTCAACAATCTTTTTCTTACTAACTTTTTCTAAAGCCATTTTTTCTCTCTTTTCTTCACGTGCTTTTTTAAATTTTAAATTTTTAGGAAAATCAGCAAGTTCAACTCTAATAATTTTTCCTTTATCAGATAATTCCTCTCTTACTTTTACTTTAACCTTCGCAGGAGGATTTCTAATACCTCTAAACCACATAAATTCATTAAGATATCTATCAATTTTTATTTTTTTTAAATCTCTATCTCTTATCTTCATATGTCTCACAAGAAATTCTTTTATAGTTTTTACTGCTTTATTTGTCTTTTTATATCTAGGAACAACATTAAATCTTTTTCTAAGAGGAATAGTATATTCTCTTTCAATTTTTTCAGTACTTTCTACTTTATTAGCTTTATTTTTTTTATCCATTTTTTAATTATCCAAAGTGTGATTTTCTCTGTTTTCTTGGTTTAATATGAAGTTTTGTTCTTCTCCAAGATCTTCTGTGTTTAGTCATAGTTGAAGGATGAATTTTTTTACCAGTTCCATATTTCTTTAAAACTGCCCAAATAGGAGCCCATTTTGTTCTTCTATTATGTTTTGCAAGTTTTGCTTTTTTATGAGTGTTTTTTATTCTCATTTTATGCTGATTTTCTCCTATTTTGATATTCTGTTAAAATATTTATTTTACTTTTTCCAATCACTTCAAATACTTCAGAAGTTCCATTTTTATTAAATAGTTCTAAATATAATCTATGCTGATTATTATCTAGAAAATATTCTCTTTTATTATTTGAGATAGGTTTTAATAAAGATATATCTGGAGTTTCATCTTTACAAATACTTTCAAGGTAGATTTTGTTAAAACAGCTGTGGTCTTTTTCCTTTGTCATTTTATTATTGAATACTCTCCAAAAATTTTATACCTTTTTCAGTTAATTTTCTTCCAGGTTTTCTTTCTTTTACATTTTTAACAGCTTTTACAATTTCTGTGAAACCTGCTTTATCTGATTGTTGTAAAATTGTTCTTATTATTTTTCCACTAGCTTTCATAAATTTTTCAGGTTTATATCCTCTATTTTTTTTGTTTCCATATTTAGTTTTAAGTCTATTTACTCCAACTATTTTTTTAATATAAATTTGTCTTAGAATACTTGCAGCTCTTTTATACCAAAAATCAGAATCATTTATTGGTCTTTCTTTTCCTGCACCTGATTTAACAAATTCAATCCATTCAGGACTATTAAATTCAGGTATTTTTTTCAAAGCTTCAGCTAGTTTTAAATTATATTCTTGAGAGTCTAATTCGTAAACTGAATTTGTCATTTTATTATAAAGCCACTTCTTTCGAAGTTAGAATGGTATAACCATTTAGCTAAAATTATTGAATAAAAGGAGTTTATAAACTTAATTGATGCCTCTTATTGGCTTTCTCCATTTCTTTACATTAATTGTAAAGCCGACTATTTTAGAAGTATAGTTCATTCCCAGTTTTTCAAGAATAATTTCAGAGAACTCTTTAATTTTTTCTTTTTTATTTTCATCTTCTGAAAGAACATTTTTCAATACAGAAATTCTTACATTATAATGATTCTTAAAATTACTTTTAAGCGTTTCAATAAAATTTTCCGTTATTCCCTGTTTTCCTAATTGTATTTTTATTAATGTTTTCATTTTTTATTGTATTTTTATTAATGTTTTCATTTTTTATTGTATTTTT
>CAYPDP010000007.1:19986-34265 GCA_964409555.1 Candidatus Woesearchaeota archaeon
TGTTTTCATTTTTTATTGTATTTTTTAAAAATGAAGGCTAGAAATTTTTAATTTCTTTGTTTTCATTTTTTATTGTATTTTTTAAAAATGAAGGCTAGAAATTTTTAATTTCTTTGTTTTCATTTTTTATTGTATTTTTTAAAAATGAAGGCTAGAAATTTTTAATTTCTTTGTTTTCATTTTTTATTGTATTTTTATTAATGTTTTCATTTTTTATTGTATTTTTTAAAAATGAAGGCTAGAAATTTTTAATTTCTTTGTTTTCATTTTTTATTGTATTTTTTAATATCATTTTTTTTAATTTTAATAGTTTTAAACTTTTTTATTCCAAAAGTTCCTAATTTCATACTTTTTCTTTTATAAATATCTTTTCCTTTAAACCAATGTACTTCAACATCTGAATTGTTATTTTTCCAATCTTGACTATATCTCGCACAAAAAATTGAAGCCTCTTTTCTATCTTGTTTATTAGTCTTAGAGGATTTTATATTTACAAAAGGACTTCCAGGATTTGCAGTGTGAAAAACATCTTCATTCCCTTCAATTTGCTTAACAAGTTCTTCATTATTTTCTGCATTTTTACCTGCTAATATTTTTTTATTTGAACTCGTTATAAATTCCCTAAATTTTATTTGTTTTTTTAATTTTATATTCATATATTTATTAAAATAAAATCATTTTTATTCTTTTCTAATATTAATTATTATTTTAATAAAGTTAACATTGGACTTTCAGAAAGAATTCTAATATCTCTCCCTTCATATATTACTTCTTTTATTTCTTTCATAGTATCAGGGTTAATTAAATAAATTAAATTATTGAAATCAATTTTATTTCTAAAATCAAATATTGCTCTTGTTAGCCCAATAAAATTATCTGAAGCTCGAGATATAATTTTTGTATTGACTTTATTTTTTGGTATTAAACTTCCAGAATAAACAGCATGATTATATGAAGTTTTTCCATACCTTATATAACTTTTTAAACCTAATTTTGATTTTTTATTTTTTGAAAGATATTCTGGATAAAATCCACACATCCATAAATAACAATCTCCAAGATTTTTGAAAGAATTATATGCTTCAAATTTATCTTTTTGATAAATAGCATCAAACCTAACACTCTCTCCTCTTTCATCAAAAAATAAATTAAATTTTTTTGGATGAGTAAATTCAGTCATTAAATTAACAATATAATTATTCAATTCTCTATCTTTTATTAACCCTCTAAAATTATTTTTAAAAAAAATATACAATTTTTCTTCATTAACTAATTCCATTTATATAAATTAGAAAAATACTATTTAATATTTTATATTATTTAATATTCATATAATTTAGAAATCTCATAAGGTGGAGATTGATTAGACAAATTCATATGTTTAATAAGATATGGTTTTATCAATTCCATCATTTTTTTAATATTATCTATTTTTTTTTCCTTTCTATAAATTCAGGAATATCTTGAATTTTTTTATCAATTGTTTTAAGTATATTTAATATATAAATTTTTTTCCAAGTAAATATTTACTAACCCTTAAGATTTATTTTAAAACAATTACCTGGTTGATATATTTTCTATTTCCAATAAATTCATTTTCCAGAGTAGTTTCAATATCTTTTTTCCCAAAAGCTTTTTTGTAAGCTCTTTTATTTGATAAAGCATCATACATATCTGCAACAGCAATAATTTCAGAAAGAATTTTAATTTCATAATTTGATTTTCTCTTATCTATTTTTTTTATGTTATTTTTTATATTTCTTGGATAAGATTTAATTTCATATTCATGATGTGCTATAATTATTTTTGCAATTTCTTCCCATCCGGATTTTTTTAATTTAATAAATCCATTTCTTGGATGTTTTCTAATTTCTAATTCTTCTTTTTTGTTTAATTTAGATTTTTTAGATAATATTTTTTTTGAAATATCTTTTTTCCCGATATCATGAAGAAGCCCAGCATATCCTAAGAGTCTTATTTCTCTTTCATTTAAAGAATTTTTATATCCTAGATAAATACTAATAAATCCAACTCTGATACTATGTTCATATGTTTCTTTATGGTGTTTTTCTAACTCTATTAGATGTTTTCTAACTATTTTATCTTTTAGTAGATTTTCAAATATATTTATTATTTTTAAATTACTTAACATTTACAATTTTTTTACAAACGTTTCTTTAGGCAAGTCATATACGTCATATCCTTTATTTTTTATAGTAGTTCTTAGTTCATCAGCAAGTTCCCAATTTTTTTTATTTCTTGCTTCAATTCTATCATCAACTAATTTTTGAATATCTTTTGGAATTGAAATATTTTTTTCTTTCTTTAATAAATCTAAACCAAGAACAGAATCCATCTTTTTTATTGTCTTGTATTTCCCAGAAGCTTTTTTATCTCTAACAAAATTCCATAAAATTTTCAAAGCATCTGGAACATTTAAATCATCATTTATAAATTTTTCAAATTCTTCAAGGTATTTTTTATTTTCTTTATTTTTTTCAGATAATTTTATTTTAGATATTATGTTCTTTAATCTTTGATAAGAATTTTTTGAAGATTTTAAATTTTCTATAGAGAAATTTAAAGGTTTTCTATAATGAGTTGATAAAATAAAATATCTATATTCTAATGGTTTGAAACCTTTTTTTTCTAATTCTGTTAAAGTATATAATCCTCCTTTGCTCTTGCTTACTTTTTCTCCTCCTGAAGTTAAAAAATTTACATGAAGCCAGTAATTTGCAAATTTTTTCTCTGTTACACTTTCAGATTGAGCTATTTCATTTGTGTGATGTATTGGTATATGATCAATTCCACCTGTATGGATATCAAAATTATTTCCTAAATATTTCATTGACATTGCAGAACATTCTATATGCCATCCAGGAAATCCTATTTGCCAATTAGCACCAAATTTTTTAGGGTTCCATTCTTGTTGTCTTTTAACATCACTATTAATATCTGAAAATTTCCATAATGCAAAATCTGTTTTGTTTTTTTTCTCACCTAAAGAAATTCTTTTTCCTGCTTGTAAACCCTCTATGTTTAATTTTCCAAGATTTTTATAATTCTTGAATTTAGAAGTATCAAAATAAATTCCATCTTTTGTTTTATAAGTGAAATTTTTTTCTTGAAGTTTTTTTATAAGATTAATTTGCTCTTTAATATGTTCTGTAGCTTTTGGCCATATATCTGGTTCAATAATATTTAATTTCTTAAAATCTTTTTTAAAAATATCAAGGTAATAATTCGCAATTTCTTCTGCTTTTTTTCCTTCTTTTTTAGCAGCTTTTTCCATTTTATCTTCTCCAGTATCCGCATCAGAGGTTAAGTGTCCAACATCTGTAACATTAATTACGTGTTTTATTTTATAATTATTATATTTCAAAATTCTTTTAAGAGTGTCTGCAAAAATATAAGCTCTTAAATTTCCAATATGTTGGTACCAGTAAACTGTAGGACCACAAGTGTATATCCCAACTTTTTTATTTTTTTTATCAATTGGTTTAAAGATTTCTTTTTTTCTTGTTAAAGTGTTGTATAATTTTAATTCTCTCATATTCTTTATAGAAAAACTAATTTTTAAATTTAAGTAGTTAAGAAATTATTTCTAAATCTACAAAGTCAGTTCCATAAGGAGTTCCATCTGCATCAACATTAATTCTTAATCTAAAAGTACATAAAGGAGATCCTTTGGGAATTTTAAAAACAACTTTTTGAGAAGATATTGATCCTGATGGAATTGGTATATTTTTTTCAGCCCTTCCTGTAACAATCCATCCTTCAGCCTCTTTTTCACTTACTCCACATTTTCTTTTTATATCTTGGTCAGAAACATAAACTTCATAAGAAAATTTTTTTATTCCCCCACCACTCAAAAGATTTCTTATTCCTATTCCAAATCCATCTGTTTCATCTTGTTTTATTTTAAGTAACCTTGAACTAGGATAAATTACAACTTCTTTATTTTCTCCAAAAAGTTTGTTAATTTCTGATGTTAATTGTTGATCAGTCATATCTACAACTTTTTTACCAGTACTAAAAATATCTTTAACTAAAATTAAACCTAATATTAAAACACTCATAAGAATAACAATTGTAACAATAGTTCCGACAGACATTTCCATAGCTGCCTTTTTGTTTTTCTTACCTCTTTTATTTTTAAGAATCATTTTAAGCTAAAGGGAATTTTGCAGGGTTTGAAATTCCAAACTTAAGACTTATTAAGAAAACTCCTACCATTATTATTATAATAATTATTCCTAATATTATTCCTATCTTGTTTAACTTTAATGCTTTTTTTGATAAATTTGTTTTTTCTTTTTTGCTTATGTTTAACCCAATAATTCCAAAAATAATTCCAACTAAAGGACTAAAGAATGCAAATACAATACTAATTATTCCTAAAGTATATCCTATATTTGTTAAATCATAATTTTCTTTTTTAGATTCACTTCTCATTATTTTTTTATCTTCTTTTTTAATTATTTTTTTTACAGCCATTTTATTTCTTTTTAATAAATTAAATATTGTTTATAAAAGTTTTGTATTTTTATAAAAGATGGGGCCCCCGGGAGTCGAACCCGGGACACCATGATTTCTGATATTCTCAATGTTATGTAGTTTCTTTGAGCGCTGAACTTTCTTTTCTAAAGAAAGTTGGGCATCTTCAGTCATGTGCTCTCCCGCTGAGCTAGGGCCCCATTATTGTTTAAAGTTTCAGGTGTTTTTTAAATGTTATTATAAGAAACTTTTTAATACTTAAATTGTTTTAATGTTTATGAAAAAGAGATTTAGTGCATTAATAACACTTTTTATATTGGTATTACTCTTCCTTGTCTTGAGAAACATTGATTTTTATCAAACATATAAACTTCTTTGGAAAATTAATATTTTTTATTTTATATTAGCATTTTTCTCAGGCCTTTTTTCTTTTGTTATATGGAATTTCAGATGGAAGAAATCTATTTCAACTATTGTTAAAGGAAATTTCTGGTTTCTTTTTAGTGTTTTGTTTGCAGGAATTTTTTTAAATACAATAACTCCTGGAACAACTATTGGTGGAGAACCAATAAGAGCCCAGATGCTTAATCAAAAATATAAAAAATCAAAATCAAAATTCTTTGGAATTATAATTGCAGATAAATTTTTTAATCTTTTAATCTTTTATTTTTTAGTAGTATTTTCTTTATTTTTTATAATATTTTTTATAAAAATTCCTTCAAGCATAAAAATTATGCTTGAAATATTTCTTTTTCTTATTTTTATTTTTACAGGATTTTCATTTTATTTAATTTTGAAAGGTGTAAGTATAGATTCAACAAGATTCATAAGATGGATTTATTTTTTGAAGTTTATAAGAAAGAGATTCAAGAATAGAAAAGAGTTTGTATTATATCTTCAAAAAAGATTAACTAATTTTTCAAATTCATTTAAAAAAGTAATAATTAATAAAAATGTATTTTTATTTGGAATAATTTCAACTTCTTTTATATGGTTATTTATCTTTCTTATGTCTTATTTTTTATTTTTATCTTTTGGAGTTAAAATTAATTTTTTATTTGTAATTGTAGTAGTTACTTTGGGTTATCTTATAGGAGATTTATCTCCCATTCCAGGGGGAATTGGGTTAGTAGAGGGAACAATGATAATTCTTTTTTCAGCTGTTGGAATTAATATAGAATTATCTACACTAGTAACTTTATTAAGTAGAATGATATATTATTTTTATGCAATATTTATAGGGGGTTTGAATCTTGTTTATCTTAAGATAACATTAAAATAAAATGAAAATAGGGGTTTTAATTTGTGCATATAATGAAGAGAAACATATAAGAAAAGTTATTAATCAGTGTTTTAAATATATTGAAAATATAATTGTTGTTAATGATGGGAGCAAAGATAAAACTCTTTCAGAGATTAAAAAAACAAAAGCATTAATATTAAATAATACAATAAATAAAGGAAAAGGTTTTTCGTTGAAAAAAGGATTTGATTATGCAACATCTGAAGAATATGATTATCTAATTTTGCTTGATGGTGATGGACAACATTCTCCTAACGAGATTCCTAAATTTTTAAGAGAAATTAGAAAAAACTATGATTTAATAATTGGATGTAGAAGAAAAAGAGGTTCTGAAATGCCTTATCTAAGAAGATTTACAAATTTTTCAAGTTCTGTTTTAATTAGTTTAAGAATAAAAAAATGGATAAAAGATACTCAATCTGGATATAGAGCAATAAATTTAAAATCATTAAAAGATATGAAATTAGATAAGCAAGGATATGATCTTGAAACAGAGATAATTTTTAAGATGGTAAAGAAAGAAGCAAGAATAAAATCTATACCTATAAAAACAATTTATGGTTCAGAAATAAGTTCAATAAATCCTATTAAAGATACTTTAAAATTTTTAAAAATAATTATTACAAAATGAAAGAGAAAAAAGAAATTTGGAATTTTAAGTCAGAATTAAGAAGAAAAGCAGTTCATTTATTGTCAGTATCTTTTCTTCTTTTTTATCTTATTTTTGGCTCAAGGTGGGGGGGGAGGTTAGCTTTACTTTCACTTACTTTTTTACTTATAATCTTTCTTGAATTGGAATTTGTGAGGATAAAAAAACAAAAGAAACTTCCAATTATTGGAGTCTTGTGGCGTGAAAGTGAAAAAGAAAAAATTGGGGGACAGGTTTTTTTCTTAATAGGGGCAATAATTGCACTTGCTGTTTTTGATATAAGAATAGCAATAGCTGTTTTGCTTATGACAACTTTTGGAGATATGGCTGCAGCCATTATAGGAATGAAATATGGAAAGCACGGGTTAAAATCAATTCCAAAAACTGCTTGGGAGGGAATAATCGCAGAACTTTTTATTAATTTAATTATAGGATTTATCTTTTTTCCTAGTTTGATTATGATTTTAGTTGTTGCAATAACTGCGACTTTTGTAGAGACTGTTTTTACACACGCAGATGATAATCTTTTAATTCCTGTATTTGCTGGATTCAACGGACAAATTACTTTAATTATATTGAAAAGTATTGGACTTATTTAAAAATAAAAAGTAAGTCAGGAATAGGCCACCTTCTGTAGAACTTTGTTTCTTCAAGAGACAAACAGTTCGTGTTAATATTCAACTAAGCCCTTTAAGGTTGCACCAGTCAAGATGTTCGTTTCATCAAATCTCACAATTCTCAGCTCCTCGCAAGATTCATTGCTTCTTGTGAACTGTGTCGTTTCTATAACAGAGCTTTGCCTCACGACAATCCTTTTTCAAGGATGACTTATAATTGGTGGGCGGACCTTCCTCAGAATTAAATGCTGATATTATTTACAACATTTGCTTATTTAAAAGCTAAATCCCGAAAATTAACTACCTGACTTACAAAAATATCAATAAATTACTGCTTTTAAGGTTTTCTTTTAGGAAAAAGGAAGGAGATTTTTTATTATTTTTTGGAGTTTAGATTTAATATATATTGGTTTCAATTTTTTAATTAATATTTTTGTAGTAATATTTATATACCAATAACCTACCCTATATAATATGGCAAAATTTTTGAATAGTTCTGGAATAAGTTACCATTTAGAAAATTTAATTAAAAATGCAAATTTAAGTTTGTTTCTTATTAGTCCTTATTTGAAATTTAATTCAAGAATTAAACAACTCTTAGAAGAAAGAAATCGCCTTAAACGCGATATAAGAATTATTTATGGAAAAGTAGATTTGCAAACCGAAGAAAGTAGTTGGCTAAAATCCATGGATTCTATTAAGGTTCTGTTCTGTAAAAATTTACATGCCAAATGTTATTTAAACGAAAAAGAAGCAATAATTACTTCAATGAATCTTTATGAATTTTCTCAACAGAATAATAATGAGATGGGAATTTATGTAACTAAAGAAGATGATCCAGAGTTATACAAAGATATTTATGAAGAGGTTGATGGCTTGATTCTTACCAGCGAACAAGTAGCTATTTCCATAGAAAAAGTTGAACCAAAAAAAGAATATTCTAAGAAAAATTTTTTTAAAGGAAAAGAAGGGCATTGTATAAGATGTGATGTAAAGATTAAACTTAATTCCGAACATCCACTTTGTGCGAAATGTTACAAAAGTTGGAGTAAATACTCTGACGCAACTTATGAAGAAAAATTTTGTCATATTTGTGGTAAAGAGAATAAATCTTCTTTAGAAAAACCAGTCTGTTATTCTTGTTATGAAAAAAGTAAGTGATAATCATTTTAAAATATAAAAATAATCTAATAACCTTTCAAATTTTTTTATTTAGTTTATTTTCCCACTTATTTCCCCCATTAAATTAATAAATACTCCCTTCTATTTTTTATTTATGCAAAAGAGTGAAAAAGTTGGAACTTCTTGGTATAGTATTAATAAGGAAGATATTTTTAAAGAATTAAATACTTCTGAGTTGGGATTAAAAAAAGAGCAGGTAAAAATAAATCTCAAAAAATACGGGAAAAACGTAATAAAGAAAACACACAAATTAAGACCTCTTAAAATATTCTTTCAACAATTTAATTCTTTTTTTATTTATATTCTGATTGTTGCAACAATAGTATCTTTTTTAATAAATAACTTTGTTGATGGTATTGTTATTTTTATAATTATTATTCTTAATTCTATAATAGGTTTTTTTCAGCAGTATAAAGCAGAAAAGGCAATAATCAATCTCAAAAAAATGATTATTCCAAAATCAAGAGTTATAAGAAACGGAAAAGTTTCTGAAATTAATTCTTCTGAGCTTGTTCCAGGAGATATTATTTTGTTAAGTTCTGGAGATAAAATAAGTGCAGATTCAAGGATTATAGAAGAAGAAAATTTACAGACAAATGAATCTATTTTAACTGGAGAAAGTTTGCCAATAAATAAATTTTCAAAATCTTTGAGTCAGAATACAATTTTATCAAAACGTTTTAATATGCTTTTTGCAGGAACTCAAATCGTTAGAGGTAATTCAAAAGCAGTTGTAGTTAATACTGGAATGAATACTGTTTTTGGAAAAATAGCAGAAAGTTTACAGGAAATTAAAATTCAAAAAACACCAATACAAAAAAAATTAGATAAACTTTCTAAACAAATAGGAATATTCATTTTATTTTTTGTAGGTATTGTGATGATTTTAGGAATTTCAGACCATTTTAATTCTATGGAAATGTTTCTTACCGCGGTTGCTCTTGCAGTCTCAGCAATTCCTGAAGGGCTCCCAGCAGTTCTTACAATTTCTTTTGCAATATCTTCTCTGATTATGTCTAAACAAAATGTAGTAATTAGAAGACTCCCAGCAGTTGAAAGTCTTGGAAGTATTTCAGTCATATGTTCTGATAAAACTGGAACAATCACAGAAGAGAAAATGGATGTAAGAGAAATATTTTCCAATAATAATTTTTATAGCAAAAAAGGAAAAAAGATTTTCTTAAATAACAAAGAAATTTCAATTGAAAAAAATAAAGAATTATCCCAACTGTTTAAAACAAGCATCTTATGTAATAATGCTAGATTTGAATTTACAGACGAAGAAAAAGAAAATTATACTTTAATCGGAGATCCTACTGAAGAAACGCTTCTTTCTGCTTCATTAGATTTAGGATTAAATAAAAAAATAATGACTAAATCTGAACCAAAAGTTTCTGAATTTGAGTTTAATTCTAAAAGAAAAATGATGTCAATTTTTAGAGAAGTTGATAATGGAAGAAAAAGAATTCTTTATTCAAAAGGAGCTCCTGAAAAAATAATAGCGGTTTCAAGTTTTGAATTAGTTAATGGTCAAATAAGAAAACTCACTAATGAAAGAAAAATCCAACTTATAAATTCTTCAAAGAAAATGGAATCTGATGCTTTAAGAGTTTTAGGATTTGCATATAAGAATTTTTCTTTAAAAGAAAAGCCAAAAGAAAAAGCATTAATTTTTGTAGGTTTTATTGGTATGATTGACCCTCCAAGGCCAGAAGTTAAAGATGCAATAACGCAATGTAAAAATGCAGGAATAAAAGTTAAAATAATAACTGGAGATTCAGCAGTAACTGCAATGGCTATTGCAAAACAAATTGGAATAGTTGGGAAAATAATTGTTGAAGAAGAGCTTGAGAAAATGAGTGACGAGGAATTAACTAGAAAGATTGATGATATTGTTATTTTTGCAAGGACAACTCCTCATCAAAAATTAAGAATAACAAATATTTTGCAAAAAAAAGGAGAAGTTGTTGCTATTACTGGTGACGGAATAAATGATGCTCTTGCGTTGAAGTCTGCAGATGTAGGAATAGCAATGGGAAAAAGAGGAACTGATGTTTCAAGAGATGTTTCTGATGTTGTTCTTATCGATGATAATTTCGCTTCAATCATAGAAGGTATTAAAGAGGGAAGAAAGAGCTATGATAATATTAAAAAATTTATTAAATACATGTTCGCGGTAAATTTTAGCGGAATTTTTTTAATTTTATTTTCATTATTAATGGCAGGTCTTTTTACTCAGGATAAATGGTTTTTACCTCTTTTACCACTTCAAATTTTATGGGTAAATCTTATAACAGATTCTCTTCCTGCTTTGAGTTTAGTTTTAGAAAAACAAGAAGATGTTATGAATTCAAAACCAAGAACTGAAAAAAGCATCTTGTCAGGAATATGGAAATTTATAATTATTGCAGGAATTTTCACAGTTTCAATGAAAATAATAGTTTATGTGTTCGGAGTAATTCAAAATTTTCCTGCCGAGAAAACAAGAACAATAGTATTAACAACAGTAATTCTTTTTGAAATGTTTTTTGTTTACACTTGTCGTTCAGATAAATCTCTTTTCAAGATAGGAATTTTTTCAAATAAATGGTTGAACTATTCAGTTTTATTTTCAATCTTTTTACACTTTATTTTACTCTATACTCCTCTTGCAAATGTATTTGGAGTTGTTCCTTTAACTCTTAAAGAATGGATTTTTATTTTACCTTTTGCACTTTCAGGAGTAGTTGTTTTTGAAGTTAAAAAAATAATTGATGAGAAAAGAAAATCTAAAAAAGAAGAATAAAAAAATTACTAAAGAAAAATATTATTGTTAAACTTGCTCCTGCTCCTAAAAGACAACCTATCATTTTTCCAATTGAAGAAGATAAGGCAGTTCTTGAATTATTAATTTTTGATTTTTTTTGTAATTCAGCGATGTGTCCTTCAAGTAATCCTCCCATACCATCAGTTATAGTATTTCCGACAGCACCTCCAATTATTGCTCCTGGGATTCCTCCAAAATTTGCCCCAATAACTGCGGCAAATACAAGTAAACTATTGTCAATAAATCCAAATAAAATATCTGGAATCATAGTAGTTATTTTTGTTCCAATTATCTTCACAAATATTATGCTTAAAAATCCTAAAATTAAAAATACTGGTCCAATTAATTTATCATCAAATATGAAATAATATGAAACTGCAATAATTACTATTGTTAATATAAGAAAATTTGTTATAGCTTTCAATAAAACTTTATAGGATTTTTTAGGCACAAATTTATTAAAATTTTTAAAAATCTTTTTTCCAATATCTTCTTTTCTATTCATTAAAATATTTAGAATATATAATTTAAAAAAGTTACCTTCTGGATTTTATTTTATTCTTTATAAATTTTCAAAATTTTATAAGAAATATAAAACTACCCTTGCTCCTAAAAACAAGGGTAGTTTAGATGGTGAAAAAAGGTCATAGATAGAGTATTAGTCTTTTTCTATATTATTTTATATTTTTTCTATTTATAAAGCATCAGAAGAGAAAATAAATATTTAAAATATATAGGATTAATATTCTTTTTTTATATACAAATTAATTTATGATAATATTTAAATAAAGGAAAAAACTTATTTTTTTATGGATTTTTATTCTTTGATTATAACAAATAAAGAGTTAATGAAAATACTTTATGCATTTGTAATTGTATTTATTTGCGGAATTATAGTTTTTGAAAGTGATAGACTTTTTAGATTGAGTTTACATAAAGGAATAAGATATTTTAGAAATGCCTTTTTATTTTATGGAATTGGTTTTGCTTTTAGATATTTTTTTACAAATAATTTATTTAGTGATTATTTTGTTTTAACAAATTTTTTATCAGAATTTTTTATCATAATGGCAGGATTCTTTCTGCTTTATAGTTTGTTATGGAAAAAAATAGAATCATTTAAGGAAAATTACGCAAGTTCTTTATTTAATTTGAAAATAATTATCTTTTATTTAATGGCATTTGTTTTAACAATTCTTGATTATGTTTGGCAAACATATTATTTTATGTTTTTTTCACAAATTCTTTTATTTGCTTTAACTTCTTTAATAAGTTATAATAATTATTTAAAAAAAGGAAAAAATAGAAAATTCCTCAAATTTTATTTTATAGCAATGTTTTCAGGTTTTGTAGCTTGGATTTTAAATACATTGTTGGCATTATATTTTGATTGGAATAAAAGTATATTAATGAGCATTTATTTTTTAAACATAATTATATTCTTGTTATTTTTATATGGGGTTGTTAATATAATAAAAACAAAAAACTAAGATGGGAAAGAAAAGAGAAAGAATGGAAATTATAAGAGACATTCTTAAAACAATAAACGATAAGAGAGAAATAAAACCTACCAGATTGCTTTATGCTTCAAATCTTTCTCCTCAAATGTTTAAAGATTATATAAACGAGTTAATAGCGAAGGGATTTATTAATTTAGATATTGATAAAAAAGACAAAAAAACTTTTTCTTTAACAAAAAAAGGAAATGAATTTCTTCAAGAATATAAAGTAATTGAAAACTTTGTTGAAAATTTTGGGTTATAATTTTTTGTAAATTATTTTTATATTTTATTATAGAAATTTATATAAATACTATTTATTTAATTAATTTATGACTTCAAATGATACTCCTGAATATAAAGCAAAGAGATGGTCTGATCTTTGTAGAAGAGTTAGAGATGATCCAAAATCTTTTGGCCCTATTTCTCCTGAAAGTGTTAAAAGATTTCATGAAACTGTGGATAAAATAAATAGAGATAGTATATTCTCTCCAGAAGATGCTTATGCTTTTCGAACAACTCTTTATCGTTAATCTCTAAATTATTCTTAGAAACTATTAAAAAAGATATTTTTTTTAAAGAGTAATGTTAAAAAGATGTGAATGGGCTAAGAGCGAGTTAATGCAGGAATATCATGATGATGAATGGGGAAAGGAAATTCATGACGATAAAAAATTATTTGAAATGCTTATTTTGGAAGGGGCTCAGGCAGGGTTGAGTTGGGAAACAATTTTGAAAAGAAAAATAACTTATAAAAAAGCATTTGATAATTTTAATATTAAAAAGATTTCTAAATATACTGAAAAAGATTTTGAAAGGTTAATGGATGATTCAGGAATAATAAGAAACAAATTAAAAATTCTTTCTGCTGTAAATAATGCAAAACAATTTTTAAAAATACAAAAAGAATTTGGCTCTTTTGATAAATATATTTGGAGTTTTGTTGATTATAAACCAATTATTAATAAGTTTGTTTCTATGAAAAATATTCCTGTAAATACAAATGAATCCGAAGCTGTGTCAAAGGATTTAAAAAAAAGAGGATTTAATTTTGTTGGTTCAACAATATGTTATGCTTTTATGCAATCTGTTGGAATGGTAAATGACCATCTAATAGACTGTTCATTTAAATGAAATTTTTATTAAGAAAAGAATTATAATGATAATTCTCCAAGAAGCACTTTATCTATAGATTCAATTGCTTTTTCTCTTTTTCTATCTATTTTATTTAATTCTTTTACAATTAATTTAATTTCTTTTTCATAGACTTCTTTTATTTTTTTTACAGAAGTATTATTCATTCTTAATTCATAAGATGTAGCATCTTCTGATTGGAAAATTTTACCAATTTTAAAATCTGGTTTTAATTTATTAAGAAGAGTTCTTTTTACTTTATCTATTTCATGAAGTTTTATGAAAATATTTGGATTAGCATAAAAAAATAATTCTCTTTCAAAAGTTATCTTTGCAATATTTATTCCACCTAAATGGATAGTATTTTGTTGGTTCATAAATCCATATGTATTTAATCTATTATCTAAAATAGATCCTGTTGTAAATCCAAAAGGTATTACTCTTTTTTTATCATTTGACTTATATTGTTTCCCATAAATAATAATATCTGGTCCAAAATTCATAAATTTATTTAAATTTCTAAGAAATATCTTTGATGCTCTTTCTCCTTCTGAAGGGCTAAGTTTTAAAGAAAAATTCTTATAATTAA
>CAYPDP010000008.1:0-24882 GCA_964409555.1 Candidatus Woesearchaeota archaeon
CGTCGAAAGATTGAATTGCATCTCCCATTGAAGTAGAATCTTTTTGTATTTGTTTGATATCTTGAGAAGGAATGTTCTTTAGATTATTATTAATTTTTTTACTAGATTTAATCTTAATTAAAACTATGAAAATTAAAGAAGAAATTATTAATATTAAAATAATGAGAATTATTATTAATTTAGATAATCCTTTTTTGTTCATATTTTAAATAACTAAAATTTATTTATAAATCTATCTAAATAAAAAATTAATAAACTTTAAATATCCTTTATTTATTATGTTTTTGTGAACCTGTAGCTCAGCCTGGTCAGAGCGCTGGTCTTATATGAGACAATTTTCAATTGCAAATTGTTAATCTTTTGGATATCCTAAAGAATCTAAGAGAGCCAGAGGTCCACGGTTCAAATCCGTGCAGGTTCATTGAATAGTTTAGTAAACAATTAGTTTTATAAATGAAAAATACTTAATTGAAATATGGTTAAAAGAGCTGTAAATAAAAAACAATCAAAAAAAGAAGATGATGAAAAGTTTTTTGCTTTTCTAGCGGTTTTTTTCAGTATTTTTGGTTTTATAATTGCATTGTTAGCAAAAAAAGATAATAAATATGTTATGTTTTATGCTAAACAAAGTTTAATTCTTTTTTTAGTTTTAATTGGAGTTAAAATATTAGGTATGATTCCTTTTATTGGATGGTTTATAATTAGGCCAATTGGATATATCTTTGTTTTTGTATTATGGATTATACAGATAATTTATTCTATTTCAGGAGAACAAAAAGAAACTCCTTTTATTGGAAAGTTTGCAAAGAAAATTAATTTATAATTCTTTACAAGAAGTTTTAAAAACTGATTTTTTCTTGGACTATCATTCCCTAATTAAATTTAAGGGAAAATCGAAAAAAACCGTTAGGTTGTTTTCAGCCCCTATAGTTCAGAGGCCAAGAATGCTGCCCTTTCAAGATAAAAAGAACCCACTGGTTCTTTTTGAATCTCCTCGAAGCGCGTAATGGTGACTCAGAAATTAAAAATTTCTGGGACTTCAACTTTTACAAGATTGAAGTTTTTTAATTACCTTAGATAAAATCGTGGAAAGAAGAAAGGCAGTGACCCGAGTTCGAATCTCGGTGGGGGCGTTGAAAAGTATGTCTGTTATTTAGTTAAAAAGTAAAAGCATACTTTTTTCTAGTTTTGGACAAAAAGTTTAAATTAAAAGGAAGTTTATAAAAGAAACTTTGGTGTCTTTTAAGTTAGAATTTTGATAGGAGTGTATTTATTTTTTTTGATATTTTTGAATATACTGAAAAATTGAGGGTGACCACAAAAATAATAATATTTATAAATGTGGTCACCTTTAAAATATTATGTATGTTGAAAAAAGAAAATCTGGAAGAAATATAAAATACTATTTAGTTCATTCTTATAGGGAAAATAATAAAGTTGAAAAAATAAGAAGATATTTGGGAATTAATCTTTCTAAAGAAGAATTAAAAATAAAAAAAAGGAAAGTTGAAAAGATAATTTTAGAAATACTTGAAGAAATAAATACAAAGATATTTTCTTTCACTTTAACAAAAAATCAAATAAATACTTTAAATAATTATAATTCTAAAATTAAAATTATTCATTTAAATAAAAGGGAATGGGAAAATTTTACTGAAAATTTTGTTTATAATACAAATGCTATTGAAGGTTCAACAGTTACTGAAGAAGAAATTTCAGAAATTCTTCATAAGAAAAAAGCTGAAAATGAAGAAGAAATTGAAACAAAAGGAGTTGCAAAAGCAGTAGAATACATAAGAAAAACAGAAGAAGAATTATCTCTAAAATTATTATTAAAGTTGCATAATTTTTGTTTTAAAGGTTCAAAGCATTTTGCAGGAAAATTTAGAAATGTTAATGTTATTGTGAGAAATTCCACTGGGCAAATTCTTCATGAAGGAATTCCAAAAGAAGAATTAAAGAATTATTTAAATGACTTTATTAAATGGTATAAAGAAAATAAAGATAAATTCAAACCATTAGTATTAGCTTCAATATTACATAATCAATTTGAACATATACATCCATTTCAAGATGGGAATGGGCGAGTTGGAAGATTGCTTTTAAATTATATCTTATTAAAAAATAATTATCCTCCAATAAATATTATGCTTCAAGATAGACAAGAATATTATAAATCATTGTATGAATATTCTAAAAAAGATAATTTAAAACCAACACTTAAATTATTAATTAAACAATATAAAAAGACACTTAAAGAGGTGACCATAAAAAAGAAAAAAAGATAATTTGTGGTCACCCAAAAATTCCTAATGTTTCACACTATACGTTTATGTGGTGGAGGTGTAACATTACCTAAAGAGGATTGTTTTAAATTGTATAGTTCTATAACTAATGTGAAAATAAAAAATTAAACAAAGATAAGTTAGTACTAATTCTTAATTTTAGTAAAGATAATGTTTTAGTTTATTGAATATTGATTTTATAAACCATTTTCATATATTTCCCATAAAGTTAAGGTGGCAATTTTCCATTATAAATTTCAGTTAAACCTTTTGAAACTGTTTTTTTACAAGTGTCAATTGTATAACTTCTAAGTTTGATTTCTCCATTTTGAATTATTCCAATAGTATCATTAATCTTATTACATATTTCAGTATCATTTTTTCTAGTAGCAACAAATGTATAGCATAAATTTTTGATATAATTATCATTATTATATTCACAAAAAGATTCATCATTGGCAAAAAGGGCTGCAAATTGATAACAATATTCTCTATTTTTGAAGATTTGTGAATTGTTCTGATCAGAAAAAACTATTGAATTATTTTTTTCATCTAAAGGGATCATGTCACAAATTTTTACATCTTGTTTAATAGAACCAACACCCCTGTAACAAAGCCATTTAAATCCTTCAACAGATTCTTGATCACATATTGATAAATTCTTTTCAATCTGCCCTAAAATAATGTAACAAGAAGTTCTATCATAATGGGTTTGAGAATAACATTTATCTATATGCCCATTATTATTTATATTTAATTTATCTTTTTGATTAAGAATTTTTTTTCTTTTAGCATCAAGATTATCTGATTTTATAAAGAAAAAAATTAATAATACAACCATAGTAACTAAGATTAAGATAATAATTAATAACCAAATTTTTTTATTTGATTTTGGTTTAAGAATTGGATAATTATTTAAATTTGAATTATTATTTTCCATAATTGTTTTTACCAAATAATCTTTTAAAAACTTTTTTATAATATTATTTTCATTCTCAAATTTTTAAAATCCAAAACCCACAAGCTTATAAACCCTCAATTTTGATAATTATATAACAAAGTGTTAGTAAGTCTTGAGTTAAACGTCTCGGATGACTTGCGCTCAAGAAATATTTCTTGGATATTGTTTTTTGTTATTATTGATTAGATTAAAATGGAAAAATTTACAAAATTAGGATTAAGTAAAGAATTAACAGATGTTTTGAAACAGGAAGGATTTAAGGAGCCTTCTGAAATTCAAGAGAAAGCAATTCCTATAGCTTTAAAAGGAAAAGATATTATTGCCGGTTCTGCAACAGGGAGTGGGAAAACTCTGGCTTTTGCGTCTCCAATTATTGAGAATTTAAAATCAGATGGGGATGTTCAGGCATTAGTATTAACGCCTACAAGAGAACTTGCAGAACAGGTTGCATCTTCAATAAGGAATTTTGGGAAAAATAAAAAATTAAGAGTATTAGCAGTTTATGGTGGTGTGAATATTGATTCTCAGATAAGAAGGCTTTCTGTAACAGATGTTCTTGTTGGAACTCCTGGAAGAATTTTAGACCATTTAACAAGAAGAACTTTATCATTAAAAAATATTAAATTTCTTGTTTTAGATGAAGTTGATAGAATGTTTGATATGGGATTTAGTAAAGATGTTGAAAAAATAATTAAGCAGTGTTCTAAAGAAAGACAAACAATGATGTTTTCAGCCACAATTTCTCAAGGAATTGATTATTTGGCTAGTAAGTATACTAGAAATCCTGTTGAAATTTCAATAAAATCTTATGTTGATCCATCTAAATTAAAACAATTTTATTATGATGTTTCAGATAATAAAAAATTTTCTTTGCTTGTGAGTTTATTAAAAAAAGAGACTTCGAATTTAGTTATGGTTTTTTGTAGTACAAGAAGAAATGTTGATTTTATTTCAGATAATTTGGCAAAAAATGGAATACGTTCAAAAGCAATTCATGGAGGAATTGAACAAAAAAAACGAATAAGAGTCTTAGAAGAATTTCATAAAAAAGGATTTGAGGTTTTGGTTTGTACTGATGTTGCTGCAAGAGGTCTTGATATAAAAGGAGTGAGTCATGTTTATAATTATGATGTTCCAGATGATCCAAAAGATTATATTCATAGAATTGGAAGAACTGCAAGAGCAGGGAAAGATGGAAAAGCAATAACTATTTTAGCTAGTAGAGATTATCAAAAATTCGGGGATTTAGTGGAGGCTGAAGAGGTTAAAATTGTTCGTGAAGAGTTGCCTAAATTAGAATTTGTTAAGATAAGTGTTAGTTCTGGAAGAAGAGATAACAGATTTAATAGAAGTTCTGGAAGAAGAGACTTTGGAAGAAGAGATTCAGGTAGAGAATCTAGAGGAAGAAATAATTATTCTGGTTCAAGAGAAAGAGATTCTGGAAGAGGACCAAGAAGAAGTGGAAGCAGTGGAGGAACAAGAAGTTCAGGCAGAAGTTCCTATAATAATAAATCAAGTTCTAGAGGAAGTTTTAGTAAAGGCAAAAGTAATTTTAGCAGAGGTAGAAAAACTAGAAGATATTAAAATAAATTAAGTAATTAATTTAAATTCTTAGAGAATTATTTTTTTTAAATTAGAAATATAATATTCCCAAGTATTTTCTTTTAAAGTTTTCTCTTTTGCAGATTCAATAATTTTTTTTACTTTTTCTGGATTTTCTTTTAAATATTTAAAAGAGTTGTAAATAGCAGTTTCATCTTCAGAAGATCCAATTGTGTAAGGACTTTTGCAAGTAATTGTTGGAATTCCCAAACTCATAGCATCTATAACTGTTTTAGAATATAGTTCTTCTGTAATCATTGGTTGAATTAAAACATCTGAAGAAAAGTAGTATTTTAAAAATTCTTCAGAGGAATCTCTTTTTGATTTATTAATCCAAGGAACAAAGAGAATATCTTCTAAAAGATGTTTTTTAAGACCTAAATTTAATAAATTTTTTGTTCTCTCTTTTTTGTTTCCTAAAAGAATTAATTTTGAAGAAGGATAATTCTTTTTTATTCTATTAAAAGAATTAAATAATCCAAAAGATCCTTTTTTTGGAGAAATAATTCCACAATAAAGTAAAACATTTTTTTTATTTAATTCTTTTTTGAATTTTTCACCTCTCTTTTTTCCTTCATTTAAAATAAAACTATCTAGATTATGAAAATCAGAGATATTTTCAAAATTACTTATTTTCTTATTAATCTCAAGAAATTCTAATATTTTTTTATGACTTTTATTAATAGTTATAATATAATCTGATTTTTTAATTGTCTCTAATTGAGCTTTTTCTCTTTGAGATAATTTTTGTTTAATTGTATTTCTTATAGTTTCTAAAGGTAAATTATTTTTTGCGAAAGCTTCTTTTTCTTTAGAGGATAGATAATAATAAGGAATAACTGCATGTAAATAATAAATTATTTTTGAATTAGGATTTAAACTAATTTTTTCAAGTAATTTATCATGTTCCCAAGTATGTGTGTGCAAGTGAAATATTCCTTCTTTTTTTTCTAATGATCCTAAGGATATTTTTTTTGTTTCTTCAGTATTAATATCTACTTCAAAAATTGGAGAATTAAACCAGTGAGAATAGTAAGTTACATTTTCTCCTTTTTTTAAAAGATTTTTTGCTAATCCCCAAGAATGTTCAAAAGCTCCACTATTCCTTCTTTCAAAACTTAGTATGTAATGATTAATTTTATTCATTAAATAAAAAATAATTAATAATATAAATAGATTATTATGTTAAATCAGTTATTTATGCTTAAGCTTATAAATCTCTTTGTATCTTTGTTAAGATGAGAGTTAAATATTTATTTTCTTCAAGAAGAAACAGACATGTAGATAACATACGAAAACAGAGAGGTAAATTTCCGAAGATTGCTGATAAGTTGATTAAAGATGCTGATATTTTAATACAAGTATTGGATTCAAGATTTATTTCTGAAACTAGAAATATTGAATTAGAAGAATCAATAAAAGAACAGGGTAAATTATTAATTTATGTTTTGAATAAATCTGATATTGCAGATAAAAATAAAATATCAAGAAAAAAATTGAAAGAATTATATCCTTATGTTTTTACTTCTTGTTCTAAAAGAAGAGGAATAAAGGAGTTGAGAGATGTTATTAAAAGAGAATCAAAAAAAATAGATATTTCTATTAAAAAAGATAATTTGAATAAAATTACTGTTGGTGTTATGGGGTATCCAAATACTGGGAAAAGTTCGATTATTAATTTGCTTATTGGAAAAACTTCTGCACCTGTTGCTCAAGAAGGGGGATTTACAAAAGGAATACAAAAAATAAAATTAACTCCTGAAATTTATTTAATAGATAGTCCAGGAGTTATTCCTAAAGATGAATATTCAAGTGTTAAGACAGAATTTTTGGCTAAATATGCGAAGATTAGTGTTAAATCTTATAGTCAGATAAAGAATCCGGAACAGGCAGTTCACGAATTAATGAAAGAATTTCCTAAAAAAATTGAGAAATTTTACGGAATTAAAGCAGATGGAAATTCAGATATTTTGATTGAAGAAATTGGAAGAAGAAGAAAATTTATGAAGAAAGGCAATAATATTAATGAAGATAAGGCTGCGAGATTTATATTAAAAGATTGGCAAGCAGGAAAAATAAAAATTTAAATGTTAATTAAATTAATTTATCCATATAACCTTCTTTATCTAATTTATATTTAAATTTTTTATAATATTCTCTAACTCCAACTCCTGAAATTATTTTTAATTTATTTATTTTATTTTTTTTTGTTATTTTTTCTGATTCTCTTAAAAGCCAACTTCCAAGACCTTGATGCTGAGCTATTGTTTTTTTAATTCTTTTTTCACCTATCTTTAAAGATTGTCCATAAATATGTAATTCACGAATAATTGCTTTTTTATCAAAAATTCTTAATCTTAATAATCCAAAGAGAATATTATCTTTGTTAATTATTTCTAAAAAATATTCTTTTCCTTTTGAAGCAGAATATTTTGTAATTTTTAATTTCAAATCTAAATTTATTTTTTCATTTTTCTTTTTATCTCTTAATGCAAATCCTATTTCCCTATAACGGATTTCGTTTAGTTTTATTTTTCTCTCTCTTAATTCTTCTTCAACATCTTTTCTTAAATCAATATTTATTGTTCCAGCTATCAAATAATCTGGAGGTATTTCTCTCATAACTCTCATAACTCTACAATATCTTGGTATAATTTTAAACATTTCAAAAAGTATTTTCTTAATTTGTTCTTTTGTATATGGTTTGTATTTCTTATCCCAGTAATCTTTTTCAATTTTTGAACCTGAAATTACTTGACAAGGATAAATTTTTAATTGATCTGGTTTGAATTTTTCATCAGAAAATAATTTTTTAAAAAGAATTAAATCTTTTTTATAATTGCTTCCAGGTAATCCTGGCATTAAATGATACCCTATTTTAAAACCAGCATTTTTTAATCTTTCAGTTGAATTAATGACATCTTCAACAGTATGACCTCTATTAACTTTCTTGTAAATATTATCATCAATTACTTGCACACCTAACTCAATTCTTGTAACACCCCAATCTAACATTTTTTTTATTTCTTTTTCAGTGCAAGTATCAGGTCTTGTTTCTACACATAAAGCCACACATCTGTTTTTTGATTTTTCATTTATCTTTTTTGATTTTTCCAATGAATTGGAAATTCTGTTATTTAAGGCATCATAACATTTTTTAATAAAATCATATTGGAATTTTTCAGGATATTCTAAAAATGTCCCACCCATTATAATTAATTCAATTTTATCTGTTGGATGGTTCATTAATTTAAAAGTATCTAACCTTGCCTTTACTTGTTTGTAAGGATTATATTTTAATTTGCTTGCCCTCATAATTGCTGGGCTTTTGGGAGTGTAACTTTGTGGAACATTTAAGGAAGGACAATAAGTACAAGAACCATGTTTGCATTTTCTTGGAGGAAGAACAACTGCAATTGGAGTTACACCAGAAATACTTTTTGTAGGTTTTCTTATTTCCCCTATTTTTAGAATATTCATATTTTAAGAATTTTTTTAGAACTTAAAAACCTATGTTTAAAAAGAAGTAACACTTTTATTCATTAAATAAAAATAATCTTCATCACTTTTTATTTGGGCATAATCAATAAGTTTTTAGACCTTTCAATTTCTAAATCTCTAGCAACTTCTCGAAGTATTGTTGAGGGTTCTCCATTTTCATATAATTTTTTAGGATCTATGAATTTATGTTCATATTTTCTATGATTATATTAAATCACAAGAATCTTTATAAAATAATTTTGGATTGGAGAATTATGAAATTTGAATCTCAAGAAAATCCAGAATTTATTAAGTTGATGCAATCTTTTAAAGGAAGGTTATTTACAAGAAAAGATTGAATACCAATTTATTCTTTAGAATTTAAAATATCTGATGAAGAATTTAGTAATTTTGTTGACAAGATTAAAGAAACTGCTGATAGAAAACTTCCCTCTGATTCTATAGGATTAAGTAGATTAACTGAAAGAATAGGAATTGATGAAGCAAAAGAGATGATTAATCAATATAATCTTTTATCTAATTTTCCAAAATATTGAGTGGTTACAAAATTAAAAGAAAAAAATAATTTTCTTTCCGTAAATACTCTTTTAAATAAAAATTCTTTGCTAACTAAAATTTATTATTCAATTCCTAAAAGAGATGTTCTAATTTCTCTTAAAGATTCTATTTATTATAATAGGGGATATTGTTATGATTGTTTTGAAGAAAAAGGAATAGATGGAACAATTAATTTGACATTTAATAAGATAACATTTCTTAATTTTAAATAATAAATTTAGTTTATTTATATTTAGAAATTTTTTAATAAAAAGAATTAAATAGTTAGATAGTTTAGATGAAATATGTTTAAAAGAATTAATAATATGAAATCTCAGCATCAGATAATTTTTTCTTTAATTATTGCTTTTGCAGTTATTTCGTTTTGGAAAGGAATTTGGGAGATGTGGGATAAATATTTATTTCCTCTAATTGATAATGTTTTAATTCCGAATAATTATAATTTAAGTTTGTGGGTTGCTATTTTTACAGGAGTGATTATTCTTTTTTTAACAAATTATATTGTTAAAGAATTTATGTAGGTTAGATTTAAAAATACTTTTGTGAATTATTTATAATGGAAGATTTAAAATCACAAAAAAATGTTTGGAATAATATTGCTCTTGAATGGAATGAATTTAAGACAAGACCTGCAAGACATGTTTCTGATTTTTTAAAATCTAGTGCTAAAAATTTTTCTTCAAAAAATTTTGGCACCACGAAATCTAAAACTGTGCCTACGCACAGAGGCAGGGGCAAAGATTTCGTTGGCAATGGAAAAATTTTAGATTTTGGTTCTGGAAGTGGGAGGCATTTAATGAATATAGATAATGGAAAAATGTATCTTGTTGATTTTTCTGAAAAGATGTTAAAATTAGCAGAAGAAAAATCTAAAAAAGAAAATATTAATGCTGAGTTTTTTGTTTCTGATTTAAATAAAATTTCATTTGAAGATAATTATTTTGATTTTGCTATTGTAATTTCTTCAATACATTGTCTTGAATCTTTTGAAGAAAGAGAAAAAGCAGTAAAAGAATTATATCGAGTTTTAAAACCTAAATCAGAAGCTTTGATTGGTGTTTGGAATAAAAATTCTAAGAGATTTAAAAATTCAGATAAAGAAAAATTTGTTAAGTGGAGAGATAAGGGGGCGAGATATTATTATTTGTTTGATGAAAAAGAAGTTCATGATTTATTTAAAAAAGTAGGATTTAAAATTAAAAAAACACTTAATACTGAGATGATGATAAATTTTATAGTTGAGAAATGATTAAAATTTTTATATTTTTTTGTGTTGAGAAATAGTATATAAATATTTAAAAATTTGAGAATTATTTAATAATCATTAGAAATAATATGAGTTATTTTGAAAAAAAATGTTATGGAACAATAGCTCAAAATAGATTAATAAAAATTATTGTTGGAACCTTGCCTTTATTTTGATTTCTTCAAGGAAAAGATATTCCTATAAATGAATATGCAACCATTCCTTTTGGAATAGGATATATACAATCAATTATTCAACTTAATAAAATAATTTATTATGAAGATTTAAAAAATAAATCTTTGGCAATTGATTTAAAACAAAATAAATTTGTAAAATCTGGACCAAGAATAATTCAACATATAATAAATTTAGGAGATAAATCAATTAAACAATAATTGAAGATGGCGTAATTAATTCTTTAGCATATGGATTAGGATATTTTGTATCAAGATTGACTAATTAAATTATTTATCTTTTTTCTTTCTGCTAACTCTTAATATATCTTTAATTGATTTTTTTTCAAATTCTTCAATTTTTAAATTTTTCAAAGATATATTAATTTTTAATAACCCTAACATTGAGATAAAAACAGTACATATAAGAAAATCTTTTTTATTTGATTTTTGTAATGAGACTAGTATTTTTTGAATTTTATTTTTGACATTTTGTTTTTTCATTTCTTCAGTAATTAATTGTTCAATTTTTTTAAAATTAAAATTTAATTTTTCTTCTTCTAAAATTTCTTCAGGAGACTTTTCATATTGAATATCTGAAGGAATCATTTTAATATCCTTTTCAACATGAAAACTGGTTATTTTTTTGTTTTTTATGTTGAAAAAATCAATATGTTTTTGATTATCTTTTCCATCTTTATCTATAACAAAAAATCCTCCACAAAAATATGTTTCTTGATTTTTTTCTTTAAATTGTTTAAATTCTTTTGAAGAGTGTAATTTTTTTAAGTAAAATTGAAAGTCCATATATTTTTTATATGGAAAGAATTTATAAGTTTAATTGTTATTTTTTGAATAATGGAAATTATAAAATGTACATCTAAAAATATAAAAGAAATTGTTTCTTTTAATAATCAGCTTTATATTGATATACCTAATTTTATTTGGAATAATCCTAAATGGATATTAAAGCAAATTAAGAGAGGAAATTTTTATTGCTTAATGAATAAAGGAAGTGTTTGTGGAGCATTATGTTTAATTATTTCTGAAAAAAAGGGAAAGATAGAAACACTTGCTGTTAGAAAAGATTCTCATAAAAATAGTTATGGGAAAGAATTAATTAATTTTGCAAAAATAAAATTAAAAAAATTAAAGATAAAAATATTATATGTAAATTCTTTTTATTCCTATAATCTTAAAAATTTTTATAAAAAACAAGGATTTAATATTATGGATAAACCAGGAATTTATGAAGGTATTAATTATTATAAATTTTTCATGAAACTTTAAATTCTTTCTTTAATCTCTTTTTTAAGTTGTTTAATAAAATATTCATTTTTGAAAGTTTCTATTTTTTTATTTCCTTTAATTCTAACTGCTAAAGTTTTTTCTTTTTCTTCTTTATCTCCGAGAACTATTATGTAAGGTATTTTCATAATTTCTGCTTCTTTAACTTTTGATTGGATAGTTGTTTGAGTAAAATCTGCATCAATTCTTAAGTTGGGAATTTCTTCTCCAAATTTTTTAATGATATTTTTTGCATAATCTATATTTCTATCTGTAAAACTTAAAATTCTTATTTGAATTGGTGCAAGCCAGGTTGGAAGTCTTCCTGAATAATGTTCTATTAAAATTCCTATAAATCTTTCAAGACTTCCATAAATTGCTCTATGAATCATTATTGGTCTTTTTTTCTTATTATCTTTATCAATATATTCTAATTGAAATCTTTCAGGCATTGAAAAATCTAGTTGAATTGTTCCACATTGCCAAGTTCTTTCTAATGAATCTTTTAAATGAAAATCTATTTTTGGTCCGTAAAAAGCACCATCACCTTTATTAATTTTATATTTTATTTTATTATTATCTAAAACTTTTTTTAATGTATTTTCTGCATGATCCCATATTTTATCACTTCCTATTCTTTTTTTAGGTCTTGTTGAGAGTTCAATTTTGTAGGAAAAATTAAATACTTTTGAATAAAAATATTTTACTAGATTGAGTATTTTTAATATTTCTTCTTCAAGTTGTTTTTCATTACAATAAATATGAGCATCATCTTGTACAAATTGAATAACTCTGAATAATCCTCCTAAAACTCCTGAAAGTTCTTGTCTGTGTACAATTCCTAATTCAGCAACTCTTAAGGGCAATTCCTTATAACTTTTAGGTTTGTTTTTGAAAATAAGAATTCCTGCAGGACAATTCATTGGTTTTACTGCAAAATCTCTTTCCTCATAATTTGTTAAAAAAATATTTTTTTTGTATTTTTCCCAATGACCTGATATTTGCCATAATTTTTTATCTAAAATTTGAGGTGTTGAGATTTCTTGATATCCATTTTTTTTATGAACTTCTCTCCAAAATTTAATTAATTCATTTTTTATTATCAAACCATTATTGTGCCAAAAAACCATTCCTGGAGCAGTTTCATTAAAACTATACAAATCCATTTGTTGCCCTAAAATTCTATGATCATTTGGTTTGAGTTTTGAAGAATCTAATTTTGATTTAGAAATTTCTCTTAGTAATTGTTTCGGATTATAATTTTCTTTTTCTCCATTCTCTTCTTCATTTTTAATATCTTCAATTTTTATTTCTCTACTTAATTCTGAAAGAGGATGTCCTTTAACTTTAAGTTCAAATTCCTTGTAATATCCAAAAGGAGCTTTTACAACTTCAAAGTCTTTAATTTTTTTAAGTGCTTCTTCTCCTTTTTTTAAAATTTCTTGTGCTGTTTCAGGATTAGCTAATTCTTTTGAGAGATGAGCATAAGGATAAAGAACAATATTTTTTGTATTTATTTTACCTGCAACATCTTTTATATTTTCAACGAGTTTTTTAACAACCTTATCAATATTTTTAGAATCAGATTTTTCAACAGCTGTTAAGACAACTAATGATTCTTTAACCTCTTTTTCCAATTTTTCATTATCTGAAAGATTTTCAATTTTCTTTAACGCTTTTTTTAAAGGTTTAAATTTAATATAATCACAATGTAGTAATATTAGTTTCATAATTTGAGTAAAGTTAAAAGATTTATAAACTTAATTAATATAAAAATAGAATAACTTTATAAACTCTATAGTGATAACAAATGAATGAAAATATTAGTTATAGGTTTGATTATTCAATTAAAAGTAGGAGTTCTTTGACTGATTTTGTTAAAAAACTTAGAGAGAAAAATGAATTTTTTAAAAATATTAAAATGTTTAAAAGTTATTTTTTATAGAGAAAGTTTTAAATAACAAATTAAAATTAATTAATTCGTTTAAAATGTTAAATAAAAAAATTATTAAGTTTGGTGCAGGAATTTTTTTAGCTGGGGCTTTATCTGGAGGATATTATTTTAAAAATTCAGAAAATTTTTCTCAAAAAAGTAAATCAATTGAAAGAGTTGTTTTAAATGAAGAGACTAAGAATATTGGTGTTGAGAATAAGATTGAAGAAATTAGAAGAAAATTAAATAATGGAATTTATTTTAAGAAAGATAATATTGATGATATTATTTATTGGGCTTTGAGAGATATTAGGAAAAATTCTTTTGTTCCAGATTATATTTCTCCAAAATATATAAGGGCGGTTATTAAAGTTGAATCAAGTGATTGTAAAAATCTTGTTAGTAAAAAAGATGCAAAAGGATGTATGCAATTAATAAAAGAAGCTTGGGAGGAAGTTGAGAAGAATAGAGATTATGATAAATATTCTCAGGATAATAAAGTAAATATAAAAGTAGGTATTAATTATTTGAATTGGCTCAATAAGCGTTTTGAAAATAATTATTTTTCTTGGAGTAATCTTCCAGATTATAGAAAACAAGAATTACTTTCTTCTGCTTATAATGGTGGTTTTGAAGGTCTTAGAAAAAATAATTTTATTTCTAAATATAATGAAACAAAATTATATGTTAAAAAAGTAAAGAAAGAATTAAAAAAATTAACTTCTTAAATTTTATTTTAAAGCTAAAGCTAAGTATTAAAAAAAATAAAAAGAAAAAATAAAAAATAAAAAGAAAAAATTAAACTTTACTAGTTAATTGTCCACTTGATGATAAAGTAAGACTACTTCCTGATTTCTTATAAGATACACTTATATCACCTTGAAACTTTTCACCTGAAGTTAGAGTACAAGGGATATTAAATACAGTTACATTCTGATCAGGCATAACAAATGAAAGTGTAGGGGATACAGTTCCAGCACATCCATTAACAGTTATAGCTGTTACATTAAGTGATCCTCCTCCTCCATTCCTTATTTCTAAGTTAACTCCAGTAGTATCAGCAGTTCCGGCAACACAACCGAAAGGAGCACTAATTAAACATCTATCTGGAACATAAGTACTTGGACTAAATACTCCGAAAGATGCCAAAACTCCTATAACTATAACTGCTGCTAAAATAGCCCAACCATAAGTCATAAGAAACTCCATAGCTGCTTGACCTCTATTATTATACATTTTCAACCTCCTTTTTATTTAATTATTAATAATTAATATTGTTTGAATTAGTATTTAAATATTTCTTTATTGAAATTAAATTATTAAAGTAGAAATATTGTATTCTTGTAAGTGATTTGATTGATTATCTATACTAAATTCTGAGGGCATTCCAGAAATCTTAAAATAAGTAGGACTATTTGTGGAAAAATAAATATAATCAATATCTGTTTTTTCTTGTGTGGGAATTCCTTGAGAAGAAAAATCTGAGGTTTTTACAAAACTTTCAATTCCATTTGAATCTGCACTTAAATTTCCTTCAATTCTTTTTAAGAAACTTGGAGCATTTGGATTTGAAGAATAATATCCCTTATTGAAATGGTCTAATAGGTTTGTTATATTCCCTGTTAATTCATCAGTATAATTTTCTTCATAAGGTGTTCTCTTTATTTTTCTTGATACTTTTGCATAACTGTTAATTGTATATAATGGGTCTTCAAAACCCTCAACAGGGATTAAAGCTGAAACTACTTGTTTTTTATCCCATTTTGCTAAATTTTCTTTATCTTTCATTACAAAATCAGAAGTCATTGTAAAATTTATAAACCAGGGACTATTTTGAGTTATGTTAATAAAAGAATTATTTAATGTAATATTAACATTTATTTTATTTGCTTTTTGATTTAAAGAAATAATTAAATCATTATAAGTTGCTCCATTCATAATTGAATTATTTGATATTCCGTTGACTGTTCCATTGAAAAAAGCTTCATTAAAAAAACTATTAACATTAATATAATTTCCTGAAGAAGTTATTTCATTTTCTGCTAAAAATAAAATTCTAAATCCTGAAATATACATTTGTCTTTCAAGATTTTTTTCAATTGAATTCATAAAGTTGTCCATTGTAGATACTCTTGTTTTGATGACATCTCTTTCATGAATTGTTGAGAAAATTTCAAATGAAGCGAAAGTTAAAAATATAATAAAAATTCCCAGTATTGTAAATAGTTGTGCTTTTTTGGAATTTGGAAAAATTCGAGGCTTAAAAAATCTTGATTTTTTATATTTATTTTTCATTTTATCTCCAAACTCTTGCTTGAACTTCTGTTTCCCAAGTAAAAGGTATTCCAGTAATTTCAATTGAATTTATTGTTAAATCATTTTGTGAAAAAGAAGTTTCAATTTTTCCGTTTGAATTTAAATCTATAGATAAGAGTAAATTGTATATTGCATTGTCAATTGCATCATTATTATTATAAGCAATATTTGATGAAGTATATGAGCATTGTTTTGTTCCAGAATAGTTGCTTGGAAAATACATTTGTGTGAAAGTTGAATCTTCAAATTCAATTGTCCAATTACATCCTTCTGCTGATGAAACTATTTGAGAATAAGATGAAATATTTTTTATTAAAGAATAAATAATTTTATTGTAAGGTGATCCTCCACTTGAATTAGTTGGATTTAATCCAGTTGATATTTTTATTGAATTTTCTCCATAATTAATTTTATTTAAAGGAATGTTTATAACATAAGGGTCTCCTAAATTAATATAGCTCATATTGTAATAAGATAAATTAAAAATATTTTCCCATAAACCACTCGAGGAGTTAAAAACTTCTACATTATCTGTCCATTTTGATCCAGAATAAGATATAACTTTTACTTCATAAGGAATTGTGTCGTTTGGGACTGTAAAATTTCCTTGAGATATTGAGTTTCCGAAATTGTTTGTTTCTGCATTAATTAGTAATCCATAAGGAATAATTTTATTATAATCTATTGAGATATAAGAATCTGAGTATAGTTTTGCTTCAATTCCATTACTTACAACTGTTTGTTCATAATAAGATGCATTGAGAATTTCACTTGCAATTTGTTTGTAAATATCTACTAATTGATTTACATCACCATAATAATAATTTCCATTTCCGCAATTTGCTATTGATTGAAGAGTTGTTTCATCTGCTCCTGAACCAAAACCAACAGCATGAACTGTTATATTATAATTGTTATATGCTTCACACGCTGCTTGGATTGCATCTTGTCTTGCATCGCCTGTTCCTTGTTCAGAACATCTGACATTTGCACCTCCATCACTCATCACTACCATTGATTGAAATTTTGAACTATCTGATTCGTTTAAAAAACTTTGAGTTGCTTTATTGATTCCACAACAAATACATGTTCCTCCATTAGCATTCCATGAATTGACTTGATTATGTAATGAGATATTATTTTCTGAGAGATTATGATAATCTGAAGCAGGGGCATTATTTGCGTAACCAACTAATCCCACCCTGTTTCCAGAATTATTTAAGACTGCTTCTATAAATATATCATTTGCTTGTTTAGCCATAGTTATTTTATTTTCAAATACTGCTCCACAACTATTACATGTTTGTTGACTTGCACAATAATCACTACTTCCCCAACAACACCACCATTGTCCCCATGTTTGAATATTGCATCCATCTGCCATACTTCCTGATAAATCTGTAACAGAAAAAGCATCCGCATTTAGAGTAAAATTAAGAACATAAGAGACATTTTCTAATCCTAATCTAAATGGAATTGTTTTATGACTAATGTTTGTATAATTTAAAATTCCTGTGAAGTTTGTATCAGTTAAATTTACCTTTAATTCGGTTCCATTAGAATTTCCTAGGTAAATATTTTTATTTCCAACAGTCATAAAAATATTATAAGAACTATTGTAATGCAAAAATATATTCATACTATTTAAATCTCCTGGAACATAAAAACTATCATAGATATTTATCACTCCATCAATTCCTGGAAGATTTTGTTTATTTGTGGTTGTTGCTGAAATAGAATTATTGTAAAAAACTTTCATATATCCTCCTGCTATATATAAAGAATTATTTGATTTAAATGAAATATTATTTTCTGTTGATGAGAATAATGTTGAATAATTTATAAGATTAATTTTATAGGGAATATTTGAAGTTGGCGTGTATGATTGTGCAAAGATATCATTAATGTAAATGTCAAAATTTCCTGAGAAAATAGCCTCTATTTCAGTATTTGTAATTTTTCCATCTTTCAATTTAATAGTTATATTTCCATCTCCAATATATCCTCCAAAATAAAAGTAATTAATTTTATTTTCAGAAAATAAAAATGCTCTTGAAGAAAATCCTTTTGAAGAATTTCCTGCCTGAATTCCACTTATGATTTGTCGTGAAGTCCATATATCTTTTGCATTTGAGAAAGAAGTATTTCCTGAACTGGCTATAGTTACACCATTAAAATAAATTCCAACATTTTCATTTAAGTTTAAATTATCAATAATATTTTGTGCAAGGATTTGTGATTCTGGTTTTGATTTTGCATAAAATTCTCCTATTTGTTCTAAAACTGATTGGTTTAAATTAGTAATATTCCCTTCAACTATTAATTGATTAACATAACTGTTATTTATTTCTCCTATTTTTAGAGATGAAAGAACATTTAATAAATCTCCTTGAACTTTGGTATCTTGAGAAATTTGCACAATTTGAGGTTTGATAAAAGCAACAACTCCTAAAATTATTATTAAGGCTATAAATGCATCAACACTAAGAAAATATCCTTTCTTATTTTTTAATATTTTTTTTAATGTCATGTCCAGATATAAAGAACAAATTTAGTTGGATTATTTTTGTAAATAACTATTCTGGTTATTTGAATTAAATTTTCAGTATTTGAATTATTTTCTTTTCCAATATAATTTTTAGGAGTCCCATTAATTTCTAAATTTTTAAAAGTAAAATAAAAATCTTTGGTTACTCCAGTTTGTGATTTTTTTATTTGATAACTTAAATTATCAAATCCATTTAGTTTTGTTTGATTTATTTTATCATTAGTGAGTATTCCATTATCTGTATTACTCAAAATTAATTGTGATGCTAAATTTCCTTCATAAAATAATTCATCTAATGAATTTCTTGTTTGAGAAGTATAGTTAATTATGTAAGCATAAAGAATTATTATTCCTATTGCAAAAATTATACTTGCAATAACTAAATCCATTCCCCATACTTGTGCTTTTTTATTTTTAGAATTTTTAATTAAGATAGATTTCACCATTTTGTTTTTTTATAGTATTGGAACCTTTTTTAATTGTTCCAGTAAGATTTTGAACTTTATAAGAGAAACCCATTTTATCAATAGCCACATAAATTCTATTAGTAACGATATTTATTTCATAATCTTTTCCAAGAATATTTATTGGTGTTTTAAATTCCCTTATATATCCTTCAGAAGATTCTGCAGCAAGACTTATTTCATATTGAACATCTAATGCAGTATTTTGAATTATTATTTTTTCTTTATCTAAATTTTTTCTTTCGATATTTATTTGTATTATTGAAAAAAAAACTATAAAAAAGAAAAGAAGTGCTGCAAATATTATTAAAAATTCTATTGCCCCTTGTGCTTTATTATTTCCTCTTTTCATTTTTTTATATCTATGATGATTATAGGAATATAGGGAAAAGGATATTTAAAATTAAGCATAGGTAATATTCTATAAAGTTATATTTATATATATTAATTCTTTATTTTAAATATGAAATCAAAAAAGATAATTAAAAAAAAAATATTTGTTTTAATATTAATATCTTTAGTTGTTCTTTTATCTATCTTGTATTTTTCTTATAAAGATTTAATTTTTGGAGAAAATAATAAAAATAAAATTGTTAATAATCAACAAAAATTAAATTTTAATAAAAATCAAGAAAATAATAAAAATTTATCTGGTTCTGGAGGAATTTTTAAAAATGAAAATTTAAATAATAATGAATTAGGTTCTTCAGGTGGAAGTGGAGGAAGTTCCGGAGGGGGAAGTTCATCTCAAAATTGTATTTTTAAACAAATATCTTATTCTATGATAAATTTGAATAAAACTTTTGTTTGCAATCAATTTCAAGGAAGTATATGTGTGGATAAAACTGTGACTTGTTCTATAGTTGTAGAAAATTTAGATAATGAAGTTAATGGATTTTTTGATATTAAACTCATATTTTTAGAAGAAGGAAAAAATCAAGAATATGCTTTTGATTCAAAAACATCAAGATTTTTTTTAAATTTTGGAGAAAATCATTTTTTTGAAGATTTCACAAACATACAATCTTCTGGAATAAATGGTTCTGCAAATAAAAATATAAATTGTTTTTTTAATACTTTGGAAATTCCAAAAAAACAAGTTTGTTAAATATTATTTTGATAAAATATTTTAAGTTATTTGTACAAAGGTATTTTTTGCTTCAAGAGTAAGTCTTTTTATTCCTTCTACTGAAGATATTGTTCCATTTAGAGGAACTTTGCTTTTATAAGAAATTATATTTTTTCCTGTGCTTGTAGATATAGTTATTACAACATAATTGGTTGTTATATTTAAATCAGCAATTCCTTCTGGAAGATAAAGACTTATTGTTGCTTTGCTTGGTTCTCCTGCAAAAAAAACTGATTCTGCAGAATTTATGAGTTGAACAGAAAAACTTTCAGCTTGGTTTAATTTAATTTTATCTTTAGTTTGTCCAGAATAAACAATAGCTATTGCAAGAGTAGAGATAATTGCAAAGGTAACAAATCCAATTATAATCATATACTCAACACCCATTTGAGATTTCTTAACCATATTTAAAAATAATTAGTAAGATTTATATAACTAATCAACTAAATAGAATAAAATAAGTATATAAACTTTTCAAGAATTTTATGGTTAAAAAAAGGGGATTAATTGTAGTTGCATTGTTTGCATTAGTGATGATTGTTTCAAATTTTTATTTATTTTTTAATAAGGATTATCTTTCTTATGCAAATATGTCTGGACTTGTTATAAAAGATTCTCCAAATCTTCCTTTAAATTTAAATATTTCAATAATAGCTTTTATAGCTCAGTGGATAATATTAATTATTATTATTATTATTGCATATAAAAAATTTTTAAAGCATAAAAAAGAAGAGTCTATCAAATTTGATTATAATTTAATAAAACATAAAAGAAGTAAGTCAGAAACAGATTTAGACATTCTTTATAATTTACTTAAAACTAAAAGAAATTTAAATATTATGACTATATCTAAATTATTTAGAATAACTAAAGAAAAATCTCTTGAATGGGGAAGAATATTAGAAGAATATGAATTAGTAAGAATAGAATATCCTGCTTTTAGTTATCCTGAAATAAGAATTGTTGAATCAACAATATCTCAAGAAAAGAAATTAAAGAAAAAAATAATTAAGAAAGAAAATAAAAAGAAGAAGATTAAATTAAAAAAATTTAAAAAAATTGAAAAAAAATTTTTAAAAAAACAAGAGAAAAAAAACAAAAAGAAAAGAAAAAAACAGAAAAAAGAAAAGAAAATAAGAAGAAAAGAACAGAAAAAAATAAAGATAAAAATAAAAAAACATAATTTTAAAAAATTAGATAAAAAATTAAAGAAAAAAATAGATAAGAAAGTAGAGAAAAAAGAAAATAAAAAGAAGAAAATTAAATTAAAAAATAAAGGAAATATTTTAAGAAAATAAAATGAAAAATAAAAAAATAAAATCTGAAATACATTTAAAAAATGTTAAAAAAAATAATAGAAAACTATTTAATGAAAAAATAAAAGAAAAAAAGAAAATTGAAAATATTAATGATAAATATAAAAATAAAAAAGATATTAAAGAAAAATTTGACAAAAAAAATTCTTCGGTAAAAGAAAGTTATGATTTAATAGTTGATAAAGCAAAAGTTAATATAAAAATAGAAAAAACAGAAACAGGGACAGTATATAATCTTTTTATTCCTTCGATAGATTTTGGGACTAAAGCTTTACTTGATGAAGTTAGAAAAGATCTTCTTTCAGTTACAACAATTGCTGTTGGAGGAATAGTTGATCAGAAGTCTGTAGAAAATGTTAAAAGAATATTTATGGAAGATGCTTCGAGATTATTAAAAGAAAAAGTTCCAGATATTACTTTAGAAACACAGAATTTTCTCATTGGTAATTTGATGCAAGAAATGTTAGGTCTTGGAAAAATAGAATTTTTGATAAATGATTCTTTACTTGAAGAAATTGTAATAATCAGTAGTAAAGAGCCAGTTAGAGTTTTTCATAAAAATCATGGATGGATTCCCACAAATATTTTTATTAAATCAGAATCAGAATCAAATAATTATGCAAATATTATTGCTAGAAGGGTTGGAAGACAAATAAATGTTTTAACTCCTTTACTTGATGCACATGTTGTAACAGGAGATAGGGCGAATGCTGTTCTTTATCCTATTGCGACAAAAGGAAATACTATAACCCTAAGAAAATTTGCAAGGGATCCTTGGACAATAATTGATTTAATTAATAATAAAACTGTTAGCAAGGATATTGCTGCGATATTATGGCTTGCAATAGAATATGAAATGAATGTTTTAATTTCTGGAGGAACAGCTTCAGGAAAAACTGTTTTTCTTAATGCCTGTATGCCATTTATTCCTCCAAATCATAAAATAATTAGTATGGAAGATACAAGAGAACTTATGTTACCAGAGTTTCTTTATTGGTCTCCTTTAGTTACAAGAAGTCCAAATCCTGAGGGAAAGGGTGAAGTATCAATGTTGGATCTTCTTGTAAATTCTTTAAGAATGAGGCCAGATAGAATTGTTCTTGGAGAAATAAGACGACAGAGAGAAGCAGAAGTTCTTTTTGAAGCAATGCATACTGGACATTCAGTTTATGCTACAGTTCATGCAGATACTGCTAGCGAGACAATAAGACGTTTAACAAATCCTCCAATAAATATTCCTCCTTCAATGCTTAATAGTGTCAATCTTAATGTAATTATGTTTAGAGATAGAAAAAGAGGAATTAGAAGAACAATTCAACTTGCTGAATTCATATCTGGGAAAGATATGGTTACTGCAAATATTCTTTATAGGTGGATTCCAGAAAGAGATGAATTTACAATGCATAATAAAAGTTTGGCTTTTTATGACGAATTAAGTAGAAATACTGGAATGTCTGAATCAGAAATAAATTCTTCAATTGAAGAGAAGAAAGAGATTTTTGACTGGTTATTAAAAAATAAAATTCGTGATCTTGGATCAATTGGAAAATTAATGAATTTTTATTATACTGATAAAGAGAATTTAAAATCAATAATAAAACATAATAAAATAGAAAAAATAATATTACATAAAGAAGAGAAAAAAGAATCTGGAAAGATAAGTGAGGTAAAATGAAGTTTAAAATTCCTTTTACTTTTTCTGATATGGAAGTTCTTAAAAGAAAAAGTAAATCTTTTATAAAATTTACAAAATTCAAAAAAGGAAATTTAAATAATTATCTTGAAAATTCTGGTAAGAATATTAATCAAAGACAATATATTTCTATTTGTTATAGAAATTTTTTATTTAATTTATTAATATCTTCAATATTATTTACAACTTTGCTTTTAATAATATCTAAAATAGAACGTTTTTATTTTATTGGTTTTGGCTCAGCTTTTTTAATTTCAGGATTTATATTATTTAATCAGATAAATTATCCTAAAGTTTTTTCTTTAAATAAAACAAAAAATATTGAGAGAAATTTGATACCTGTTTTGCAAGATATGATGGTTCAATTAAGTTCAGGAGTTCCAATATTCAGTATTATGATTAATATATCTAATTCAAATTATGGTGAAGTGAGTAATGAGTTTAAGAAAATAACTAAAGAAATAAATTCAGGAGTTCCTCAGATAGAAGCAATTGAAAAATATGGAAAATTAAATACTTCAGAATATTTTAAGAGAGTTCTTTGGCAAATTAGTAATGGTATGAGGGCAGGAAGTGATATGGGAATTGTAATAAAAGAAGGAATAACTGATTTAAGTGAAGAACAATCTATTCAAATACAAAGTTATGGAAGCAAATTAAATCCAATAATTATGTTTTATATGCTGATTGCAGTGATAATTCCTTCTTTAGGTATAACTTTTCTTATAATAATTTCTTCAATTCTTAATCTTCCAGAAAAGATGGTTCAATTAGCATTTTCATTAATTTTTGCTATTGTTATATTTATGCAAATAATGTTTTTAGGAATAATTAAATCAAAAAGACCAAGTTTACTATGAATATTCTTAGATTATATCCAGAAAAAATAAGAAAAATATATGTAAAAAATATTAAGAATTCAGGAGTAGGTAGGGCTCCAGAGGATTATAATAATTTTGTTATAAAATTTTCTATAATTTCATCAGTTTTTTCTTTGGTAGCTTTTTATTTTTTAGAAATAAATCTTTTTTATTCAATTCTTGTTTTTTTTCTATTAAATATATTTTTTCATTTTAGAATAAGTTTAAAATCGAGTGCAAGAAAAAAGAGAATGGAAGAGATATTTCCAGATGTTATATCTCTAATGGCTAGTAATCTGAGGTCTGGGATAACTGTTGATAGAGCTTTTTTACTTTCTGCAAGACCTGAATTTGCACCACTTGATAAAGAGATACTTGAAACTGGAAAGGAGATTACTACTGGGAAAGATGTTGTTTATGCTTTGGAAAAAATGATGGAAAGAATAGATTCTGAAAAAATATCTAAAATAATTCTTTTGATAATTTCTGGTTTAAAGGCAGGAGGAAATATTTCAAGTCTTCTTGAAGAGACATCCAGGAATATGAAAGAAAAAGCAATTATTGAAAAAAAAGCAGCGTCTAATATAACCATGTATGTGATATTTATATTTTTTGCAGTAAGTATTGGAGCACCTTTATTATTTGGATTAAGTTCGGTTTTAGTAAGTATAGTATTAGAATTAACTTCAAGGATGCCTCCTCCAGATGCTTTGGGTTCACAAGTTCCCTTTACATTTAGTAGTGTATCTATATCTCCTAGATTTGTACTTTATTTTTCTTTGCTTTTTATACTTGTAACAGATTTAATATCAAGTTTAGTAATTGGTTTGGTAAATAAGGGGGAGGGAAAAGCTGGTCTTAGATATTTTATTCCATTAGTTTTAATAAGCTTCAGTGTATTTTTTGTTATAAAATCAGTATTGTCTAAAGTGTTACTTAAAACAATTTCTTCATTTTAATTAATAATTTTTTATAATAAGAAAGTTTAAAAAATAAAAAGATATAATTTA
>CAYPDP010000009.1:0-24413 GCA_964409555.1 Candidatus Woesearchaeota archaeon
TAGTTTAATTATTGGAATTATAGTTTTATTAATCTTAGGAATTATTGGATTTTTAGTTTATTATATTTTTAAAAATAAAAAGAAAGATAATTATTTAGATATTAAGAGGAAAGAGTTTTTGATGAAGAATAGATAAGGTTTGTTTGAAGAAAATGAAAAGAGTTTAAGAAGATAAATTAAGATAATTTTTTAAAACTTTTTTTTAATTTATTATTTAATTTTATGAATTTTTCTTTATTTAATTTTTTTCTTTTCCAAATCCTTATTTTTATACCATCTTTTTTATCTCTCGGAACAACATGAAAATGTGTATGAAATATATCTTGTCCTGCCTTTTTTCCATCATTTAACCAAACATTACATCCTTTATGAGTTTTTCTTAAAACTTTTGCTGTAAGAGTAATATGTTCAATTAATTCATGAAGAATTTCTTTTGAAACATCTTCTAAATTTTTAAAATGTTTTTTTGGAATAATTAAAATATGGCCATCTTCTTTTTTTGGAAAATCTAAAGACAGAAAAGAAATTGTATTTTTAGATTCATGAAGAATATTAAAAGGATAACTTTTATTTTTTATTTTATTTTTAGTAGCAAATTCACAAAATACACATTTCATTTTTTAAAACTTTTTTTTTAATTTAGATATCTACATGAAAAAATCTTGAACAGTTTCATAACTATGAAGTTCTTTATCTGAAAACCAGAGAGGAACTTCTTTTCTGGCATCTTCTTTATCACCTGAAGCATGAATTAAATTTTTTACAACAATTCCTTTTTTATCTGCATAAGCAAAACTTACATGAGCAAAATCTCCTCTGATTGTTCCTGGTGGAGCACTTTTTGGTTCTGTTCCTCCAACTATTTTTCTAACATTTTCAATAGCATTAACTCCTTCAAGAACAAAAGCTATGACTGGACCTTTAATAATATAATCAAGTAAAATTTCTCGAACTTTTTCACCACGTCTTTTTGCAATATCTTCTGTATAATGTTTTTTTGCAAATTCTTTATCAATCCAAATTTGTTTCATTCCAATAATTTTTAATCCTGCATCTTCAAATCTTGAAATTATTTTTCCAACTAATGCTCTTTGAACTCCTTCTGGTTTTATTAAGACTAATGTTTTTTCAAGTTCCATATTAATTATTTGAAAGTTCTGTTTATAAATTTTTATTTTTGTATTTCAAGAACATTTATAAATATTAATTTATAATTAATATTGAGAAAGATGGTGGATTGTTTAAAAAATAAAAGAAGTTATTTCTTATTTGGAATTTTAATTTTATTAGTATTTGTTAATTTGAGTTTTCTTAGTGCATTTACAATTCAATCAGTTACTCCAAATTATATTAATAGAACTGTTCCAACAATAATAAATTTTACAATTAATAATACTGATGGGGTTAATATAACTAATCTTGTTTTTAGTTTACCTATGAAATCAATATATTATATGGGTAATGGAACAAGTGCAAGTGGTTCTAATTTTTCAAATGTAACTTCTGGATTTCCTCCTAAGATGCAATTAAATTGGAGTAGTACTAGTGTGTTAATTCCTATAAATCAAACCAGAAGTTTTTGGTTTAATGCAACTTTAAGAAATATTGGGGAGGTTTTTACAAATATAACTTTAGAAGCGTCATCTAATTCAGGAAGTCTTATACTTAATTCTTATAATTATCTGGTAAATTTTGGATTTTCTGGTTTTGTTAGAAATGAAACTGGGGGAAATGAAAGTAATGTAAATATTACTATATATCGTATTTTAGAATCTTCAGAGGGCCCTCCAGTAGAAACCTTGGAAGCAAATGTTTTATCTGATGCGAATGGTTCTTTTTCATTTTGGGATATTAACGGGTCTGCCTCATTATATAAACTTAAAATGGTGAGGTATGGTTTAGGAAATTGTGTTTCTGGAAATTCTAGTTGTAATGCAACAAAAATAGGTCCTAGTTTACCTCCTTTCCCTGCAATGATGTATTATCCAACAACAGCCGATTTAGCAGGAATTGCAGAATTTATGAGACCTCCAAGTTTAAATGGAACAACATTTTATTTAAATCCTGCTGCAACTTTAAGATTGTATGCGAATAATGGTTCAACTTCACAAAAATTTGGTTATGAAGTAATAGACCAGAAAGTTGGTTTTTCAACAGAAAGTAATGCTATGGGTTCTGTTTCAACAAAGGATGTTATTATTCCTATTGGAAGAAATTTTACAGTAATGTTTTCAAGATTTCCAGGTTTTCCTGGAAATAGTTTTGGATTTTCATTTGATCCTTCATGTAATGGTGCTTTTATGAATGATACTCTTTGTCCAACACCTCCAATATCAATTTCAAATTTATCATTAGATACATCATTAATAGCAGGACAAATTCTTATTGTAAACCAGAGTTTGGTAACAAGTAATTATAGATTAACAGGATGTATTAATACTGGAGGAAATAATAATTCTGCTGTTAATATAACTAAGTTATCTCTCAAAATGGTTCCTTGGCCTGGGTTTGTTCCCCCAACAAGAGGAGATATGGGAGATATTAATTTAAGTAACGACATAAGTTATAATTTAACTCTTCATTCAGAATGTAATTCCTCTTATTATAATAATTCTTTAGCATATTATAATATTTCTGTTATGGGTGCTGTAAGTGGGATAAATTATCTGTTAGAAATTTATGCTAAAAATGCTTCAGATGAATCAGGAAATCCTGGAAGTGCAAATAATTTAGCTACTTTTCAAAATATTTCTATATCTGGTAATACAAATTATAATTTAACTTTTTACAAACTTGTTGGAGGATATTATAATGGAACATCTGTTAATACTTCTCAAATAAAAATAAATATTCAAAATTCAACAGGTGGAGCAATAACAAATAATTTGGATGCTAATATTAAAGTTAAAAATCCTGTTTTTGGAACTATGAATTATATGATTGAGAGTATGAATTCAGGATCTTTTTATATGCCAATATTAAATAATTCTAATTGGGCAAAAATTTTAATTTTCTCTAATGACGCTCCTCCAAAAGAAATTACTTTAAATTTATCTAAATCTGAAATTAATATTAATCTTGTAACGATGACTGATGGGAAAGGTATTGGAATGAAGAGAATAAATGAATCTGGAGATATTGAGATGATAAATACTTCTGAAAATACAATACCTATAAATATTAATTTTTTAAGACATACTTCTGGTGCTTGGGGTTCTGATTGTAATGTTTTAGTTCCTGATTCAAGTTGTTCTTTAACTTCTATGGATTCCCAGAACTTTAATCCTTTATCTGCAATGGTTGCTGGAAAAGTTAATATGGAGATGAAGATTACTTCAACTAATGTAACAATGACTTTTGTAAATTTTGATATGTTTTCAGCTAAACAACCCCCTTTAGATAGTGTTATTAATGAACATGCCTCAGGAAATACCACTGCAGATCAGACTTGGCAATTCGGAAGTTTTGCTCCTTCAGATGCATACGATTATGTTATAATAGGAATGCCTTATTCAGATTTAGTAATAAATGATTCTAATGATATTAATTTATCTACACCTTCTTTTTATGACGAGAATTGGAATGTAGTTTGGAATAAATCAAGAGGAGATAGTGATGTGAATTTAACAGATGATTTTATAGATTATAATAATTCTGAATCAGGATTATATAAGGGTTATTTAAATTCAGGAGGTATAATTTGTAATAAAACAGATTCTAATTTAAATGTAACTCCTTGTTATGTTAATACAACTTCAAATATTATTTACATGAAAGTTCCACATTTTTCAGGAGTTGGTCCAAATGTTATTGGAATTGCTCCAATATCTTCAAGTCCAACTACAACAACAACTTCAAGTAGTGGAGTGGGAGCAAGTACTATTGTTTTAAATATTTCATCAATTAAAACAAAAAAGAAAGTTAATTCTTGGACAAAAATAGTTCCTGGAAATGTTTCAATAATGAAAGATTTTAGTAGTGATATGGGGATTAAAGAAATACAAATAGAAGTTAAGAATATTGCTAAGAATGTTAAAATAACTGTTACAAAATATTCTGCAAAACCCACAGCAGTATCAAAAGATAAATCTGGAAAAGTTTACAAATATTTACATATTGAGACAAAAAATTTAGTGAATAATTTAAGCAAAGCTATAATTAAAGTACAGGTTGAAAAATCTTGGTTAAATAATAATAGTTTGAAGAGAGATGATGTCGCATTGTTTAAATTTAAAGAGAATTTAAATGATTGGGTTGAGTTAAATACAGTATATGTTGAAGAAGATAATAATTATGATTATTATAATGTTGAATTGAATAATTTTAGTTATTTTGTAATTTCAGAAAAAATATTACCTAAGACAGAAATTCCTGCTTTAACAGGAAAAGTAGTATCTAATACAACAATTCCTTCTGATAAAAATTCTGGAAATAATATTATTGTTAAAGATAAAATAAATTGGATTTTGTTAATTGTTGTATTATTTATTTTAGTTTTAATTGGTGTTGGAATTTTTATTGCTTATAAAAAATATCATTCTTTTAATAATAATAACATAAAAGTAGTGGATGAAAAGATGGGTAAAAATAAAATGTTTCTTGTTAAGAGTAAAAAATAACAAAAGTTATTTAATCTAATTTATTTTTAAATTTTTATGGAAATAAAAAATAAAGAAAATTGGATGATTTCAGATTTACATATTCATTCTAGATTTTCAAGGGCTTGTAGTAAAAATTTGAATTTTGAAAATCTTGTTAAATGGGCTAAAATTAAAGGTCTTGATTTATTGGGAACTGGAGATTTTACACATCCTGTTTGGATTAATGAGATAAAAGAAAATTTAATTGATAATGGGAATGGAGTTTATATTTATAAAAAGGAAAATTTTCCTTTTTTAATAACTGGAGAAATATCTCTTATTTATACGCAAGAAAAAGGAAGAAGAATTCACTTAGTTTTGCTTGTCCCTAGTATAGAAATTGCAGAAAAGATTAATTCTTATTTGGATACTAAAGGAAGGAGAGATTATGATGGGAGGCCTATATTTAAGATATCAGGAGAAGAATTTGTTAAAGAGATGAATAAGATATCTTCGGATATTGAAGTGATTCCTGCCCATATATGGACTCCTTGGTTTGGTGTTTTAGGGAGTATGTCTGGTTTTGATAGTTTAAAAGAGTGTTTTGGAAGTGAGTTTGAAAATATACATTCAATTGAAACAGGAATTTCTTCTGACCCAGAAATGAATTGGAAAATAAAAGAACTTGAAAATAAATCTATTCTTAGTTTTTCAGATAGCCACAGTTTTTGGCCGTATAGACTTGGAAGAGAAGCAACTATATTTAATAAAACTGATTCATATAAAGAAATTATTAAACAAATAAGAGATAATTCTTTTATTGCAACAATTGAAACAGACCCAGCTTATGGGAAATATCATTTTGATGGACATAGAAATTGTAATTTTTCTTGTAATCCTGAAAAAACTAAATCTTTAGAAGGAATTTGTCCTGTTTGTAAAAAATCTTTGATTATTGGTGTTGAAAATAGAGTTGAGACTTTGACAGATACTCAAATTGAATTTAAGCCAAAAAATGCAAAACCTTTTTACAGATTATTACCTTTACATGAAATAATTGCTTTGGTAAAAGGTACTCCTGGAAGATTAACTTCTAAAAAAATATGGGTTTTATATGATTTTTTAATTAGTAATTTTAAAAATGAATTTAATATATTGTTAGATGTTTCCAAAGAAGAATTTATTGAGAAAAATATTGATGAAGATTTAATTGAGAAGATTATGGAAAATAGAGAAGGAAAAATAAAAGTTACTCCTGGATTTGATGGAGTTTATGGTGAGGCTATTCTTTAAGAATCAAATATAAATTTTAAAAAATAGAAAAATTATTTTAAATTTTTATTAAGAGAAATATGCTTCATTCTTAAAAGTTGACTGAAGTTCTTTTAACATTTTTTTTGAAAAATCTGAAAAAACTTTTTTGTAAATTCAATATTTTCTTTTTCTCCTTTAAGAGATTTTTCTAAACTATTTTTCATTTTAAGTAATGTATTTTCTATTTCTTTTCCAGAATTAAATTCTCCATAAACTTCTTTATCTTTTAATAAATCTATAACAATTCCATAAGCTTTAAGACCTTCACTTGTTGGGTGGAAGTTTGAATCTTTTTTCCAGTTATTAGAGTATTTCCATTTATTGCGTCTTCTAAAAATTTTATTCCTTCTTGAATATTTTCTTTATATTCTCCAGGAATCTTTTTTCTTTTTAAGATGTAATCTAATCCTATACTTATATCACTACTTATGAATCTATACTTGAATAATTTCGCTTTTTCTTTTCTTAATAAATCTTCACACATTTTAATATTGTATAACTTATTATGTTTTATTTTATTTTAAATCCTTCGCTTAATAGAAATAATTCTAGTTCAGATCCTCCTTTATTTTTAGAATTCCCCATTTTTTATTTCTAATTTTAAAATATACTTTTTATTCTTATTAACATTTCCTAGACCAATTTTTTTAAAACATAATTTTTATAAAAAAGTTCCATCAAAAGTTAAATAAGATTTATTGAGGCTATTTTCTTTGAAAAGAAATAAATAATCTTCTTTTATCTTTTCTACTAATTTTTCTTCTTCATCACAAGTTCCTTGATATTCTTTATATATTAGACTTCCATGATGGGATATATCTATTTCTCTTGTTTGAGTTTCAAATTCTTTGAAATAACTTATTTTTGTCTTCATTAATAAATAATTTAATTTTTATTTAAATAAATCTAGGTATTTTTTTAACAAGAGATTTAATACGAACAAATTTATAATGGGCATCAGTTGTTTTTTTATTACACTTTTTACATTTTTCTTTTAAAGTATAAATATTACATATTAAACATTTTTTTAATCTCATATAATTATAAATTTATTTATTTTTCAATAATTGAGAATTCTGCATTATTTTTTTTAGCTTTTTTTTCTATTTCAGAAGTTATTTCTTTTAATTTATTATCTGCAGATTTTATATCCTCTGATTCAATTTTTATAGAATATTTTCCTGCAGAAATGTATTTTATTTCTGGTTTTTCTTTATCCTTTATATGATTAATATCTAAAAGTTTTTTAATTATAAATAATCCTTCTTTATCAGATGTTTTTAATGAAAAATATTTTTTTAATATTATTCTTTTTTGTTTTTGAGTTTTTAAGATTTCAATAATTTTATTTGAATTTTCAATTCCTATGATTTTTTCAAGTTTTGAAGAATCTTCTTTAGCTTCTTCCAAAAAATCATAAACATTTTCATAGCTCAGTATTTCTTTAATAACTTCATCAGTTTTTTCTTTTAAGATACCTTTTAATATTCCTATATAACTTTTTTCTTGTTTTAATTTTTCTGTTAATTCTTTTCTTTCTTTTAAACTAACTCTTCTTAAAGATAAATCAATATTTCCTGTTTGAGAGATTCTTAAAATTTTACAAATAATTTTTTTCTTTGGGACTACATAATTTCTTAGGTTTCTTATTCTTCCTGGAGCTATTTCACTTACTATTATACTTCCCTCTATTTCTATTCCATTAATTTTTTTATTATCAATTTTTACAAAAACAATAGTTCCAATTATTCTATCAACAGTACAAGATACTACATCTCCAACTTCTAATTCCATAAAAAAATTAGAGAATTGATAGTTTTAAAGGTTTGGTTAGAATTTTTTATTTGAAATATGTGAATTAATTATTTTTAAGAATTTATTAAACTTTTACTAATTCAATTTCCAAATTTTCTTTTAACGCATTTATAAATTCTTGTTCTTTTTCAATAGAAATCAAACAACCTGCAGCAAATTTATGACCTCCAACTTCCCCACCAATTTTATTTACAATATCACTTAAAATTTCTCTCACATTTCTTCCATTTTCTCCAACATTTCTTGAGGATACTTTTATTTTTTCTCCTGTTTCATTAAAAGCCATAGTGGTTATTATCATTCCTTCTTCATATAAAGATGATTTTGATAAAATGCTTGCAATTGTTCCTATTATTGTGTCTTTTATTTGATCTTTTGCATTTATTATTACTCCACCATTTAATATTATTTTTTCTGTTTCTGAAACAAATTTTAATCCTGAAATTATATGCTGTTTGTATTTTATATGTGCTGATTCAGTTTTTTTCTTTGAATTTGGAATTTCCATTAAAAACTGTATAGCTATTTCTGGTTTTCCTAATCTTGAACAAGCATTTATCATTGCACTTATCTCTCGAGCATCCTCTAATTTATTAAATAGTTTTATTAAAAAAATATCCCCTATAATCTCTTTTTTTATTAATTCAGATTTTGTTCCATTTATCCTTAATAAAACAGAAGTAACAAGTTGGGACATTTCATCTTCATTTAACTCCATTAAACTTTTATATTTTCCATTTTCTGGTTTTAATCCTGCTTCTCTTAATAATTCCAAAACTCCTTTTATTTCCCCAGTAACTCCTGGAATATAAGGATTTGAAGAAAATTCAAGAACTCTGTTTAAAGGTCTTGTAGAAGGATAGATTAAAAGACCTCTTTTTTTTAAAATTTCTCCATCTTTAATAATTCCATTATTTAATTGAGCTATTTCTTTTTCAAAAGTATCTCCAATCATTCCAAGAATAGCTAATTTTGCAAATTTTTTATTTTTAGAATTTATTTCTTTGCAGAAAAGATATGTCAAACCTGAGCTACTTATTTTTTGTTTATCAAAAAGTTCAGGATTTATTATATTTATATTATTTGGAATTTCTTGAATTTTTTCTGGAATTTCATGATGGTCAATCATAAAAACTTCTTTTAATTTTGAATTTATTATATGTTTTAAACTTCCAGATGCTAAATCTAAAAAAATAATCAATTTATTTTTAGGTATATTTTCTATAAATTCTTTTTCTAAATTTTTTACAATTTTTACAGAAAATTTTTTATCTAATTCTTTTAAAGTTTGAATCATTATTGTTGAAGAAGTAATTCCATCAGTATCAAAATGACTAACCACATAAATATCTTTATCTTCAGATTTTTCTAGAAATTTTTTAACAATTTCTTTTATTTTTAATTCTAAATTCCCTCTTTTTTCCATCTTAATAAGAACAATTTTAATTTAAATTTATTCTACTTTAAAATACTTCTTAAGTTTTCTAAGTTGGGCAAATACCCTATCTTTTTCTCTCATTGATCTTTTATCTTGTTTGTTTTTTTCAAAATGTTTTTTTATTCTTATTAATTTTTTTTCAACATTTTTTAAATCTGGATTTTGATAATTACCTGCTTCTTTTAATATTTTTGAAATTTTATTTTTATGTTCTTTTGGATGAATTCCTTGTTGCCTTAATTCTTCTCCAATTTTTTCAGAAGTAAGATTTTTTTCAGCTAACTCAATAACTTTTTTCTTAAATTCTTCTTCAGATATTTTTTTAGATTCCTTTTTCTTTTTTGAATTTTCTTTTTTAGTAGATTTTTTCTTTATCATTTTATCATCTCTAAAAATCGAAGGCATTTTTAAAGCTTTGTTTTTTATTATTTTATAATTCTTTTCTGGAAAGGTATTTAAATTAAAAGATATTATTTATATAGTAAAATGGGAAAGTCGATAGGTATACTTAGTTTAAAAGGAGGTGTTGGAAAGACGTCTGTTGTTTCTTCACTTGGAAAAGCTATTTCAGATTTTGGAAAGAAGGTTCTTTTAGTTGATGCTAATTTTTCTGCGCCTAATTTGGGAATGCATTTAAATATTATAGACCCTGATATTACCTTACATCATGTTTTAAATAGAAAAGCAAATATTACTCAAGCCATATATTCTTTGGATGATTTTGATGTTATTCCTTCATCTATATTTAATAATTTTAATATTAATCCTCTTAAATTAAGGGATAAAATAAGTCCTTTGAAAAGAAAATATGATTTTATTCTTATTGATTCTTCCCCTGCTTTGAATGAAGAAACTCTGTCTGCGATGTTGGCTTCTGATGATATTTTTGTTATTACTACTCCAGATTATCCCACTTTAAGTATGACTTTGAAAGCAGTTAAATTAGCAAAGCAGAGAAAAACTCCTGTGACTGGTTTAATTTTAAATAAAGTTTTTAATAAGAAATTTGAGATTTCTATAGAAGATATAGAGAAAGTAACAGGAGTTCCAGTTTTGGCAGTTATTCCTCATGATGTTAATTTTTTAAAAGCGTTGTCTGAATTTACTCCTTTAACTTCTTATAAACCTAAATCAAATTCTAGTGAGGAATTAAAAAAACTTGCAGCAACACTCGTAGGTGAGAAGTATAAGCCCTTTCGTTTTAAGAAAATATTTAGGGTAAATCCCAAAAGACAAGAGATTAATAGGGAACTTTTTTATGATAGAGTTTTCGGATAATTTTATAAACAAAATTTTAGTTCTTTTTTTGAGCCCCATAGTACAGTGGTCAAGTATGCAGGCCTTTGAAGCCTGAGACCCAGGTTCGAATCCTGGTGGGGCTAATTAGGATTTGAACAAGGTTTGAATCACTTCAAAATATACTTGTTTTGAAGTTCCCAAAATCCTTTAGATTTTTAGGATTGGTGGGGCTAATGATATTTTATGCGGGAGTGCCGGAGCGGTCAAACGGGACACGTTAAGGGCGTGTTAGCTTAGTGCTTGCGAGGGTTCGAATCCTTTCTCCCGCATTTGGGATTAGAACACGAGCAAGAGGGTTTGAATCACTTCAAAATATACTTGTTTTGAAGTTCCAAAAATTCTGAAATAATTTTTAGGACTTTCTCCTGCATTAGATTTAAATAAAAGAGAAGGAAATAATTTATGGAATATAGTATATTTTAAAAAGAATTAAATATTCTCTTTTAAAGTGTTAAGAATTAATATGAGGTTTCAAAATAAATTATCAAATAAACAGATAAAAAATATATTTTACATATTTCTTTCTATTTTAATTATCTATTTTTTAAAATTTGAACTTAAAAATGGTATTAAATTAGTATTAATAATTACTTTTACTGTACTTGTTTCTTCTATATTTAGTTTATTTGAAGAAGGTAATAAAAGATACAAGATCTTAAGATCAAAGAATACAAGAGATTATCATAGTGGAGGAGAAAGAAAGATTGCAGAATATTTTAAAGCAAAAAAAATAAAATTTTATTTACATTCAAAAGTTAAAGTTCCTTTTAAAATGTAGATATTTGATAATCCTTTTAAGAAAAGAATATTGCATCCTGATTTTTTTCTCCCACAATATGGAGTATTTATTGAATATTGGGGAATGATGGATAATGAAGACTATATGAAAAAAAGAAAACTTAAAGAAAAAGCATATAAGGAAAACAATATAGAATTTATTTCTCTTTTACCAAAAAATATAGAAAATAGGGGTAGGTTAGATTGGGATTTTACACAAAAACTTTTAGATTTAATTAGAGAAAGAGAAGGAAATAATTTAAAATGGAAAAAATTTTAATTCATTTTAATTCATTTTTTATATCTTCTTCTAATTTCCACTTTTTTTAATCTCTCAATAACCTTTTCTGAATCTGAAGAATTATTTTTATATTCTTTAATTATTTCACTAAATAATTTTTTGTAATTTTGAAAATGTTTAGCTTCAATGGCTTGTTTTAATAAATATAAATCAACTGCTTTGTCTTCATATTTATGACTTTTAAAGCCTAAACCAAAATCTATAAAATAAAGGGAATCAAGTTTTCTTTTATTAAACTCTTTTTTAAGTTTGAATTTATGCTTGATTTTTTTATTTTCTTGTTCTGATAGAATCATATTGCTCGTTGTTAAATCTCCATGTATAATATTTTCATTATGTAATTTAGCTATGTTTTCACCTATTTTTTTACATACTTGTATTTGTTTTTTTAGAGAAAATGAATTTAAATTTTCTGAAAGTTTTTCTCCTTCAACAAATTCCATTTCTATTTCTTTTGTTTTTTCATTTTCCCTAATTATTTTGGGAATAGGAATTATCTCTGATGCTTTTCTAAGAAGTTTCGCTTCGTTTCTTGTTCTTAATTTACGAATTTTTTCATCTATTTTAGATATTCTGTAAGATTTTTTTATACGTTTTTTAAGAATTTTATTTTTATTAGAACTTAAAATAATTATTGCTTCTGCCCCTTGTGCAAGAATTTTTTTATCAACCATTTAATATCGAATTACATAATATTTAAAAACTATTCTTTCTTAATAATTTAAAGAATATGAAAAGAAAAATTCAAATTAATTTAAGATTTAACAATCGAGTTTTATATAGTATCATTATTTTAGGTGTTTTAATTCTTATAACTTTTGGAGTTTGGGCTTTTGGAGGAAATAATCCAAGTCTTGTAGGACATTCTGCAGGAGAATTAGATTTATCAGCAGGAGTTAATGGACCAGTAACTTTTAAAGGAAATGTAAATTTTTGGAAAACTGTTAATGTTAAAGGAACAATAATAAATCTTGCAGATATTATTACTGCAGGGAATGTAAGTTTAACTGGTCCTGGAGCAGGAATAAAATTTCCCGATGGAACTGTTCAAAAAACAGCTGCAGCTAGTGGAACTAATTTTGATCATGGTGGTTGTTATTGGACTTCACCAGGTGCTTGTTCATATACTTGTCCTGTGGGATATTATGTTGCAGGAGTTCAATTAGGTCCTTGGGCTGGATGTGGATCTAATACTCTTTCACCAATAGTTCTCTGTTGTAATTCTTAATTTTTTTAATATTTATTAAAATTTCAATTTTTTTCCTTTCATGAATTTCTTTGCGAGTTTCATCATTTGTTTTTGAGACATTCCTTTTGACATATCTATATCTCCTAAATTGCTTTGAGATTTAACCATTTCATTGAGCATTTTATATTGTTTTAATAATGAACGAATATCTGAATTATTTACTCCTGAGCCTTTTGCTATTCTTCCAATTCGGGAATTATTTTTTTCTAATAATTCAGGATTAGACTTTTCTTCTGGAGTCATAGATTTTATTATATGTTCCCATTTAGAGACTTTTTCTTGTTGATTTTCAAGTAAATTTTCAGGAATTTTTTCTTGAATATTTGAAAAACCTGGAATCATTGATTTAATTTTATCTATTCCACCTAAAGAATTCATGGATTTAACTTGTTCAATAACATCTTCTAAAGTTAGTTTACCTTGTTCAATATTTTTTTGTATTTTATCTTGTTGTTTTTTATTTGTAGCAGATTTTATTTTTTCCATTAATGCTTTTAAGTCACCCATTCCCAAAAGTCTTGATAGAAATGTTTGTGGATTAAATAATTCTATGTCATTTATTTTTTCTCCATTTGTTATAAAATATATTCCTGCATTAACTTCTGAGCAGGCTGTTAATGCTCCTCCTGCTTTAGCCGTAGAATCCATTCTTGTTATAATAACTCCAGATATATTCAAATTTTTTTTGAATTGTTCTGCCTGAGTTTTTGCAGCTTGTCCAATATCTGCAGGTATTACTAAAATTAATTCAGTTGGTTTTATTACTTTATTTAAGGATTTTATTTCTTTAATTAAATCTTCATCAAGAGTGTGTCTTCCAGCAGTATCAATTAAAATTAAATCATAATCTTTTAATTTACCTTTTGATTCAAATGATTTCCAGGTTTTTACAGGGTCATTTTCATCCATATCTATAAAGTAATTTAATTTATTTTTTTCAGCAAGTTGTTTTAATTGTTCTTTGGCAGCAGGTCTATGAACATCCAAACCCATAAGCGCAACTTTATTCCCTCTTTTAGCGAAATAATTTCCAAGTTTAGCTATTGTTGTTGTTTTTCCTGCTCCATAAAGTCCAAGAAGAAGAATTTTGTTTTGATTTTTTCCAGATAATAATTTTAATTCTTTATTTTTTCCAAGTATTTCTAAGATTTCATCATGCAAAAGTTTGATTATATGTTCTTTTTTCTCTATCTCTTTAATTCTTTCATCAAAAGCTGTTTGTTTTATTTTATCTGATATTTTTTTAACTAATAAAATATTTACATCTGCTTCAATTAATGCTCTTTGTAAGTCTTTGACTATTGAATTAACAAGATTCTTGTCAAGAAATATAGCATTTGCTATTTTATCTGTAGATTTTCTTAATACTGAGGATAATTTTTCTAACATTTTTATTATTTTTAGAAGTTTATAATAAGTTAATAAGGTTTTGGTTAAGAATTATTTTAAAAAAAGTCTTCAATTCTTTTAATAATTATTTATGTTATAATCCTAATTTTTCTAGAAATTTTTCTTTATCAAAATATTCTATATCTTTATATTCTTGACCAGTTCCAAGATATAATATTGGTTTTTTAGTTACATAACTAACGCTTAATGCAGTTCCACCTTTTTCATCAACATCGGCTTTTGTTAAAATAATTCCATCTATTTTAATTGCTTTATCAAAACCTTTTATTTGTTCAATTGCATCATTTCCAGTTATACTTTCTCCAACAAATATTTTTAAATCAGGATTACAAACTTTTGAAATTTTTTCAATTTCTTTAAGAAGATTTTTTGAAGTATGCATTCTTCCAGCAGTGTCAATTAAGACACAATTAATATTATTTTTTTTAGCATATTTTATAGCATCAAATCCAACTGCTGCAGGGTCTGAGCCATATTCTTGAGAGATTATTTTTATTCCTAATTTTTCACCATGTTTTTTTAATTGTTCAATTGAGGCTGCTCTAAAAGTATCAGCCGCTGCAATAACACAAGAAATATTTTTTTCTTGAAAAGAATTTGCTATTTTTGCAAGAGTTGTTGTTTTTCCAGCTCCATTAATTCCACTAAATAAGATAATATAAGGCTCATTTTTTCTTTTTGAATTTTTTTCTTTTATTTTTTCAGAAATATCAAAAGAGTTTATGAGAATATTTTTAAGTATTTCTTTAAAATTTTCTTTTATTTTAGATTCAATTTCTTTTTTTAAAAATTCTTTATCTACAATTTTTTCTTTTAATTCTTGAACTATTTTTTCTGCAACTTCTAATGCAACATTATTTTCTAAAAGAAGTAATTCTAATTCTTCACCATATTCTTCAAAATTTTCTTCAGAAATTTTTATCTTAGATATTTTTGAAGTTATTTTATTAAAAAATGATTTTGTTTTTACATCTTGTTCAGATTTTTCAACTTCATTAATTTCTTCTTCTAATTTTTCTAAATTTGGTTCATATTTTTGTTTTCCAACATCAAATTGCATCAGAACTTTTATTTTCTCTTTTTTTAATTCTTCTTGAAGTTTTTTATCTACATCTTTTTCAGACATTTTTTCAAATTTTTTAGTAGATATTTCTTTTTCTTTATTAGAATTATTTTTCTTGATTTTTTTATCTTTTTGAATTTTTGGAATTTCTTTAATTTCCTTTTTTGATTCTTTTTCAGAAATTTCTTTTGAAAGTTTTTTTGTCCATCCGCTTATCTTATTTTTTAATGATTTGAACATATTTTTTTAAATATTCTAATATTTATAATGTTTTCTTATTATTCAGAGTATAAATTTTTATAAATGGCGTTTTGTTATTAATTTAATAAAATGAAAGGTATTTTAGTTATTTTGGATGGAATGGCAGATCTTGCCTGTAAACAGTTAAATGGAAAAACACCTTTAGAGGCAGCAAACACTTCTAATTTGGATTTTTTTTCAGCAAGAGGTGAGATGGGTTATATGTATACTGTAAAGCCAGGTTTTATTCCTGAATCAGATGAGGCTATTGTGAGTATTTTTGGAAATGAATTTATATCAAGCACTAGAGGACAATTAGAAGCAAGAGGTGTTGAAGGATTAGAGTTAAAAAGAGGAGATTTAGCTTTAAGAGCTAATTTTGGAACTATTGATTCTTTTGAGAAAGGTAATATAATTGACAGAAGGGCTGGAAGAACTTTGACTAATTGGGAAGCAGAAACTTTATCAAAAGCAATAAATAATCAACTTAAACTTTCTTGTAAATTCGAACTTAAATCAACAGTTCAACATAGAGGTGTTCTGGTTTTTAGAGGTGGTTTTTCAGATAATATATTTGGAAATGATGCTACATATACTCAAGGAAAAAATAAAGGAATAACTAAAATATCTTATGTAAAATCTTTAGATGATTCTGAAAATTCACAATATACTGCAAATATTGTAAATGAATTTATAAAAAAATCTTATGAGATTTTAGATAAACATCCAATTAATGAAGTAAGAAGAAAAAAAGGTTTGCTTCCTGCAAATTATATTTTTTTAAGAGGTCCAGGAATTGAAAAACCTAAGTTGAAAATTTATAAAAAATGGATTTCTATTGGTTATATGCCTTTAGAAAAAGGATTTTCAAAAGTGAGTGGAATGCATGTTAGTTCATTTAATTATCCTCCTCTTAAAAAATTAGATGTTTATGATAATTTATATTCTGGTTTGAGAAAAGCTTGTAAATATTCTATAAAAATGATTAAGAAAAATAGAAAGAAATTTGATTATGCTTATATTCATATAAAGGAAACAGATTTGCCAGGTCATGATAATAAGCCTTTGGTTAAAAAAGATATGATTGAATATGTGGATAAAACTCTTTTTAAATTTTTGAGAAATTTTGCCCCTCAAAATAAAATTAAGATTGTAGTGACTGCTGATCATTCAACTCCTTGTAAACTTAAAAATCATTCAGCAGATCCAGTCCCAGTTTTATTTTATTCTCCTCCAGCAGGAAGAGTTCCCAAAGAAAAAAAGTTTTCTGAAAAAGAAGCAAGAAAAGGTTCCTTGAAAAGTATAATTGGAAAAGATTTATTGAAAGTAGTTGGATTTGATAGATAAAATGTTGGAAAATAGAATAATAGTAAAAAATGCAAAAAGAAAGCCAGGAATATTAATTAGATATGAAGGATATTTTAAAGATAAAAAAGAATCAAGAATGTTTGGACATGTTTTTGCACAAGAGGATAAAGAAAAAAGAAATTATATTTTATATTATCAAAGTTTTGGACAGATAAAACCAAATATTATTTGTATTTTTGAAAAAGATATGATTCAAGTTACAAAAATATTAAAAGAGTATATTGTAATAAAAGGAAAGAAGAAATTAGTTTATGATAGTATTGTTAAAAATGCAAGTCATTTATTTGATTAAATTCTGTTATATTTTATAACAGCAATCATTAAAAATATCTCTTTTCTTAGTTTTGTATTGATATTAAAATGATAACCTATAACGATATATATGATGTAACGAGAAAAGAAAGATATTCTGAGCAAATACAGAATCTTCCAAAAAATTTTATTAATGAAATTGCTCTTTATATTAAAGAAAAAAAAGAGATTGCTTCTAAATCTTCTGGAGAAGAGGAAATGTTTTCAGATGTTATTATGAAGACAAAAAAACAACTTGAAAATGCCATAACTCTTTTTAAAGAATTGATGTTGAGAAGAAGAAAGAAAATATTAAATTTAGTTCTTATAGCTTCTGAAATAGGTATTTCAAAAAAAGATTTTGAAAATATGTTTGTTTTTGAAAAAGAATTTTTTGAAAATTTAATGAAATGTATTGATTCTTCTGATAAGAGATTGAATGAACTTTTAAATGGAAAAAAAGAAACTGGAAAGAAAAATGAATTAATTGTTTTTATAGAAAATGTTGAAGAATTTGTTGATTTAACTGGGGAGAAAATGGGCCCTTTTGATAAAGGACAAATTGCTAATATTCCTTTGGAAATAGCAAAAATTTTAGTTGAAGATAAAAAAGCAGAGAAAGTTGGAGAAGGATAGATTGAATTTTAAAGAAGCCTACAGAGAGATTTTCACACGAGAGCACATCTCTCGTGCTCTTTGATAGTTGAAAAAATTTAAACTTTTTTGTCCAAATCTTAAAGCCTGCAGAGAGATTTGAACTCCCGACCTACTGCTTACAAGGCAGTCGCTCTACCACTGAGCTATGCAGGCGAATTATAATTGTTGTTATTAATACTTTAAAAAGTTTATTTTAATTCAGGAAATAGTTTATACTTTTTTATTTAGGTATTTTATTTCTTTTTTTCTTCAGGATTAGTTTTTTCTTTCTTTTTTTCAGATATTTCTTCAGTTTTCTTTTCTGGAATTTTTTCTTTTAAAACTTCTTCATTCTTTTTTATTTCATTTTCCTTAATTTCTACTTTTTCTTCAATAGGTTTTTCAAATTCTTTTTCTACTTTTAATATACGAATTTCACAAAGTGAAAGAGGATAAATTTTTTTCAACTTTAAACTTAAAGGTTTTTGTAATTGGTTGTTTAAAATATCTCTAAATAAATCTTCAAAATTTTTATCTTTTACATATTCAATTAATTCTTCTTTTGCTTTGTCCCTTAAACCTTTTCTTACTGCTCTTGAAACTTTTCTTCTTGTTATCATAAATGGTTTTATTCTTATTTGAGCATTTTTACAATTTACTGAAAAAGAATCTTCAACATAATTTCTTCCTTTTCTTACCATTCTTTTAATGAAATAAGATAATAATTTTATTTCTCTTGGAATTGTAGTTGCGTTTTTATCTTCATCAACAACTACCCTTAAACTAACAATCATATTTTTACCTCTTAATAATCTTGTTAAATCATATTTTATGAATCTACCATTTAGTTCTTCAATTTCATACGCTTGCAAATGAGTTTGCTTGTTTATTAAAGGTATTTCCACATCAAAAAATTTCTTTTTACGTTTTGCTATAGCCATTTTATTTTTTTATTTAATTTTATATTTAATTTTATTCTTGAACTTGTTTGCCTGCTCTTTTTCCTTTTTTCTGGTATTTAGACTTTCCGCATTTAATACAAGTATACATTATGTTTGTTTTTTTAGTTGTTTTAGTTTTTCTTTTGAATTTACTAACTGCTGGTTTTGAATATTTTCCTTTATTTCCTATTCCACTATTTGAACCTCTTAATTTTGCTCTTGCAAGAGAACCTCTTTTTAAAGTTCCTCTTTTTGCTCCTGTTGATACTAATTTAACTTTTTGATCAGTTTTATTTTTACAATAAGGACAGTATCTGTTTATTTTTTTTGGAATTTTCATTTTATATATTTATTTAGTATTGAATGTGTTTAAAAAGCTTTTCATAAATGAGGTCTCGCAGTTAAATTTTTTAAAGGTTGATTTTTTAATAATTATATGATGAGAGTTAAGTTTAATAGAAAAGGTCAGCAAAAAAAGTTTTTTCAGAAAGTTTTTATTAATTTGAATTGTCCTTCTTTGATAGCTTTTTTACAATATGGATTAGATGTTCCTTATTCTACATTAAAAAATTATTTTTCTGAATCAAGATTAATTCCTGAGAATTTTTTTAAAGATTTATGTTATTTATCTAAAATTAATTTGGAATCTTTAGATATTGTTTATTTAGATGAAAATTGGGGTCAGGTAAAAGGTGGAAAGAAAAGTAAAAGAAAATAAATTTAAATGGTCTCGGCAGGAATTGAACCTGCGATTTCTTCCATTTTGAGACAAATTATAGATAAATAGTTTGAACTAGTCAAGGAAGCGTCATAACCACTAGACCACGAGACCCAGAATAATATTTATGAATAAATATTTAAATATAATGATTTTGAATTTAGAAGACTTTAAAAATAATCTCTTCTTTAATATTTTATGACTAAGAAAAGTGGTTTGATTTGGTTTATTGTTTATTCTATCTTTGGATTCTATTTAATTAATTCACCTCTTAATATTGTTCAAATTCCAGAGATTATTTCTCAATTTGATTCTTGGATAATTTTTGTTGGAGGAATTTTGGTTTTGATTGGAGGGATAAATCATTTCCGAGTTGGAAAGTCTAAAAAAAATGATTTTATTCTCCCTAAATAAATCTTAATAAACTTTATATACATAATTCTATTAATTTTTTAATGGGAGATAAGAGAGGTCAGTTGACTATTTTTATTATAATTGCAGTGATTGTAGTTTCAGCAGTTGCAGGGTATTTTTTATTTAGAAGTTCAGTTTCAGATATTATTAATGTTCCTTTGAGTTTGGAACCAGTTTATACAACTTTTAAGTCTTGTATCGAAGATAAAACACAGGTTGGAATAGATCTTTTAGAGACTAATGGAGGATATATTGATTTGCCTGATTTTGAACCTGGTTCTGATTATATGCCTTTTTCAAATCAATTAAATTTTCTTGGAAATGGAATTCCTTATTGGTATTATATTTCAGGAAATAATATTGAAAAAGAACAAGTTCCATCTAAATCTAAAATGGAAAATCAACTTGGAAAATTTATTGAAAATAATGTTGAAAGTTGTAATTTTGAAAAATATTATGATGAAGGATTCTTAATTGATTTTAATCCTGAAAATTTTAATGCAGAAGTTACAATAAATAAAAATGATGTTTCAGTTAATTTAAAATCTGATTTGAAAATTAGTAAGAAAGAAGATTCTGCAGTTGTTGGAATTAGTAAAATTAGGATAAATTCAGATTTAGGAAAACTTTATGAGAATGCTGTGAAAGTTTATGAAAATGAACAAGAGACTCTTTTTTTAGAGAATTATTCTATTGATACTCTTAGGTTGTATGCCCCTGTCGATGGTGTTGAACTTACTTGTGGAACAAAAGTATGGCAAGCAGATAAAGTTTTTAATCAATTAAAAGAAGCAATAGAAGCGAATACTTTAGCATTAAAATCATTTGGAAAAAAAGATGATTATTTTAATTTAAATCTTCCAATAGATTCAGGAATAAAGGTTAATTTTATGAATTCAAGAAATTGGACTAATTCTTTTGAAGTAAATCCTAGTGAAGGAAGTGTTTTAATTTCAAAACCTGTTGGAAATCAACCTGGTTTAGGAGTCATGGGTTTTTGTTATGTACCTTATCATTTTGTTTATGATATTAAGTATCCTGTTTTGATTAGATTAACTAGTGAAAAAACTAATGAAATTTTTCAGTTTCCTCAAGCAGTTATTATTCGTGGAAATAAACCAAGAAAATCTTTGGATGTTTCAGCAGTAGATATTGAATTACCTAAATTTTGCAATTATAAAAATTCTCAATTAGAAGTTAGAACTTATGATACTAAATTAAATTTTATTGATTCAAAAATATCTTATGAGTGTTTTAGAACTACTTGTGATATTGGAGAAACTAAATCAGGAGTTTTAAATTCAAAATTTCCTCAGTGTGTCAACGGAAATATTTTAGTTGAAGCAAAGGGTTTTAAAAATTCTAAATATATTTATTCTACAATTGATTCAAATGAAGAAGGAGTTGATATTATTTTGGATAAACTTTATGAAATGAAAATTGAATTAAATTTAGATAATAGATTGTATAATGGTGAGGCAATAATTAGTTTTATTTCAGATGATTCTGAAAGTTCGAAAACAATAGTTTATCCTTCTCAAAATAGTGTGAATTTAAGTGAAGGTCAGTATGAAATTCAGGTCCAGGTTTTTAAGAATTCTAGTTTGAAACTTGAAGCAAATAATATTGAACAGTGTGTGGAGGTTTCTCGGTCAGGAGTTGGAGGATTATTAGGACTTACTAAGAAAGAGTGTTTTAATACTGAGATTCCTGAACAAATTATTTCAAATTCTTTAGCAGGAGGAGGAAATGAGAATTATTATATTCTTGAATCTGAATTAGAATCATCAAATACAATTGAAATAAATGCTGAAAGTTTATCAACTCCTAAGACAATTGAAGAGTTGCAAAATAATTATATTTTATTTGAAGATAAAGATTTGAATATTATATTTAAATAATGGAATTTAATAAAAAAAATAAGATTGAAATGTTCTCTTTAATTGGGATTATTTTAATTTTATTTATTTTCTTTTTTGCTTCATCAGTTTCGGCTTATGCAGTATCTAATTCCCAATTTAGCGTTCCTGGTTTTAATTCTTTTAATTATAATTATGGTTCAAGTGTAAATCTTTATCCATCTTATGATGAAAAAGAATGTGGTGCAGGACAGGATTTTATTTTGCAAATTGATCCTTTAGGATGTGACCCTAGTGTTGTCAGAAGTGATTTATTAGAAGAACAAGATGTTCCAGTTTTTTGTTCTTTAAAAGCAACAAAACTTAATCCTTTGATTAAAGTAAAATCAATTGATTATATTTCTTTTAAATCTCCTGAGGGTTATCCTAAAGAAGTTTCAGGTGTGGGATTTCATCCTACAAGAGCAGGTATTAAAGGGAATTATAAACAATTATTAAATTCTCCTATTTTGGGAGATATAGGTAATGTAGTTATTGTTTTAAAAAAACAGAAAAACGAATCTGCAATGCCTGATTTTGTTCATGGAAATCTTACTGCTAAAATAAAATATGATATGGAAAATGCTTTTGGAACTGGAAGAGCTTATTTTTATTTACCAGAAATTTCTGATTCAGATTGGGAGAAAAGATATCCTCAATATGGATTTTGGCAAGGAAGAGGATTTTTGAGAGCAGAATCTGTTAATGATAATAATGTTATTGTTTCTATTTATAGAGATTCAAATTATAAAATTTCAACTGTTAATTTACAAAAAGGTAAAAAATCCAGATCAATTTATCTTCCAGGTTTTTATTGTCGTGCAGGATTGCAATTAAAATTAACATCTCTTGAAAATCCAGATACAAAAGCTAGATTAAATATAAATGGAGATTATGTGGAAGTTAAGGAAAATGAAAAATTTTTAGAAAATAGATGTTTTGTTTCAAGAAATGGAATAATAAAACAAGGTTTGGTTCAGAGAGTTTATGGAAGATGTAATACTGATGAAGGAGTTGAGAAATTTGATTTTAGAATTAATCCTAAAATCAAATTAAAGATTAAAAATAGCGATGGAAATGAAGTTGAAAAAGGATATAATGTTGGAGATTTTTTATTTTCATATGAATCTTCTAAGAGCGTAAATAAATTTGTTTATTTAGGTTATGCTGGAACTAAAGGAAATTCTGGAAATAAAGAAGATTTATTTGTTTATCTTGTTGAATTGCCTTTAAAAATGGGAGATAAATTAAATGAAAACGAACTTTCTTATATTGCAAGACTTGCAAGAAATTACGAAAATTCTCCTTATGAAACTAATGGTTTTTCTAAGTTTATGATTCGTAGTGCAAAATATATTATTGGAAAAACAACTGATTTTACAAAGAATATTTTTACAGGAGAAAAGGTTAAGAAATTAGAATTTTCTAAAATTTTGGATTATAAAAATAATAAAGTTTCAATTGTTGATTATTCTGGTGGAGGAAATAAAATTCTTAATAAAGATGCAGAAGAGTATTATGATAATTCAATAAAAGATTTTAGAACAATTGTGGATAGTTTTCCCAATACTAAAAAAGAACCAACAGATACTGAAACTTTTGGAGAGAAAGCTTTACTTAATTCCATAAGGTTATCTAATGAGTTAAAACAAAATAAAGACCTTAAAGAATTATGCGGTGAGTTTGAGGAAAGATATCCCGAATCTTCTTCTTTAAAGTTTGTAAAAGAAACTTGTGAAAATAAATATCTTCTTTCAAATTCAGGAATTACAGATAAAAATATTGTAATAAATGGAAATTCAAAAAGTATTTCTTTCAAAGGAATTTATGCTCCAACAATAGAGGATTATAGTGTAAGGATAAGTGTTAAAATGCCTGAATCTTTGGGAGGAAATATAACTAAATTTACTTTAAGAAAAAATCAACCAGTTTATTTGGATTCGGAGTTAGGGGATTTTATTACATTAGTTTCTCTTACAGATGATTATGCTGAATTAAGAATAAATACTGCAAGAAGAGATGGAAATGAAAAAAAGAATTCAATTAAAGCAATAAGTGATACCAAGAGAATTAAAAAAAATATTGGAGAAACTTTTGGAAGTCCTTATGTTTTTACTTTAACAAAAATTAATTTAAAGAAACAGGCTAAAATTTTAGTTATTCCTGATATTCAGAATACAGAGACTGATGTTAATTTTTCATTTAATATTGGAATTGAAAAAAGAGCAATTCAGCTGTCTCCTGAGAAAACAAAAGATATGATTAAGAATATAAATAAATCTCTTGAAAAATGGGAAAAGATTTCTAATACTCTTTCAACAACTGTTAAAGGATTTAAAGCAGTTTGTTTAACAACAGGAACTTATCTTACTGTTAAAAATTTCTTTGAAGGTTTTGGGGGAAAGGCAGGAGCAAGGCAAGAGGTTACTAAAACATATAGGGATGTATGTAATAAAGAAATAAAAGGAAATTCAGATTTAACAATGGAAAAGTGTTTGGTCGGATATAATGATATTATAAATGAAAATGTTAAAAATTTTGGGGAAATTAGGGGTGAACAAAAAAAGTTTTCAAATAATGATTTATGTTCTAATAGGGCAAAAAATTTATTGAAGGGTTTAATTTCCAAAGATATGACTAATCCTCAAAAACCAAATTCAG
>CAYPDP010000010.1:0-15577 GCA_964409555.1 Candidatus Woesearchaeota archaeon
TTATCTTATATCTATTACCTTTTTTGCATGTTTTATTATCTTGTCAAAATCTTTTTTATTTGCTTTATACTTGGCAAATTCAACTAAAGAACAAATATCAAAACATTCTTTCACTTCTTTATATCCTTGTTTATGATTTCTTAGAGAATCAATAATCTCATCATTTGTTATTTCTTTGTTCAGTTTGTTTTCATAACTTAAGAATAATCTTAGTGCCTGCCCTGCGGTTCCATAAGCATCTTTGTATTCTTTTTTATCAAAGAGTTTTTTTGATTTTTCAAGTAGTTTTACGCTTTCTTTTTTGTAATCAAATGGTTTTTCTATTATTTTTTTAGTAACATTGACATTTGAGAAGGATTTCTTATTAAATCTTTTATATGCAAAATATCCTAAAACTGCAAGCAATAATAAAATCAATATAATCCACCAATATTTTTGCTTCTCTTTTTCAGACTTTTGTAATTCTATATTTTGAACGGTTTTATTTACTATATCTGCGGTTATAGTTGCTGTTTCATTGTTTTTATTCTTGTAATTGACCTTTACATTCGTTTTCTCTTGTTCTTGAAAAACTTCTATATTTTGTGCTGAATAACCTTGTTTTTGTAGTTGTTTTTGATATTCTTGAAATTGTTTATTTCGCTGCAATTTGCTAAGCATTTCTTGTCTACTTTCAGGAGTGTCTTTCTGCAAACCTTGCATTTCCCCACTATCCATATGTCCTTTTAGTGAAGCTTGTTCTCCATTGGGTTTTTGGTATTTCAGCTCAAAGTCTCCTGTATCATTTGATGATGGATTAAGATTTGCATCTGTCAGGTTATACCCCTGATTTAATAGCTCTTGATGTTCTTTTTGGAAATCCTGATTTTGAGAGAGTTGTTTCTGGAATTCCTGCTTCATTGTTTGCTGTTCTTTAATCTGATTCTCCATCTGTTTTTTTAATGCAGAACTATCTTGAGCCATTTGATTGTTCTGTAATGCCTGTTGGGAATTCTGAGATTGCTGATTATTATTTATCATTTGGTTAATTTTTTGCTGCATCTGAGAAAAAGGGTCTTGCCCTGAATTCTGAGATTGCTGAGATTGTGTATATTCTTCTGATGATGAGGATTGTTTATTTTGCTGATTTTGTTTTTGGTTTTCATCTGAAACAAAATGGATTTTTATTTCATTAAGATTTACAACTCTTGATTCTTTTTCAGTATAAACAAACTTTAAACTTATGTCTAATTCTGAAGGGCTGTTAGAAGTTCCAAAATTCAAGCCCTGTGTAGTTTCACCATCTTTAACAGAGAGAGAAGTTGACTGAGAATTTGAAGAAGACAGGTGTATTCCTCCTTGATTTATTACTTGTGCATAAGTGTAAGTCAACATACCATTAATCTGTTTTTTATAAGTATTTTCAATATTTAAAGGAATTATAGCATTCTCTCCTGTTTTAAAATAATAATCTTTTTGACTAACCGAAAATGTAATATCTTCAGAGCTAAATAATGAAGCATTCACTATAGTGGAAAATAAAAACAACCATACTAAAAATAATAGCCAAATTTTAAAGCCAACTACTTTCATTGGATTATTCTCCTTCCGCCATATCTGAAATATAGATAAACTAAGAAAGTAATTAAAGATGCAAAGAAGAACCAATCCTTAATATTTGTCTCTTCTTTTTCTCTTTTTATATCCTGACTTATATTCTTATATATCTCATCAAGAGTTTTATCATTAACTGATTTGAAATATTTACCTCCTGTCTGTTCTGCTATTGCCTGCAATGTTGCTTCATCAAGTTCTGCATATTGCGGATTACCAAACCAGTCATAGCCAAGAATAACTTTTCCTTCTGAGCCCAATCCAATGGCATAAACTTGTATTTTATTAATTTTTGCAAATTCAATTGCTTCTTGTGGTGATATTACTCCAGCATTATTAACTCCATCAGAAAGGAGAATGACAACTTTTTTTTTGTTTGGGATGGATGTTGCCATATCAATTCCCAAAGATAATCCGTCACCAATGGCTGTTTTTCCTTCTTTTTGAGATATACTTCTTAACTTTTCAATAACCTTATCTTTGTAAGGACTCAAATAAGCAGCAGTTGTCGCTCCAGATTCAAATATAATAATTCCTACATGATCTTTTTCTTTTAAAGATTTCAATAATATTTCTGCTGAATTTTTCGCGGCTTCTAGTCGTGTTGGCTTATAATCATCAGCTTGCATACTTCCTGAATCATCCAATACCAGAACAACATTTACTCCTTCTTTAGTTTGTTTTAAAGGGATATGGGGATTTGAAAATCCAATTATTATAAACACTAGAACAAGAAGGGAAAGATAAAACATTAGTTCATCCCTTTTTGATTTTTTCTTATCTCCTAAAGCAGATTTGATGAAACTTAAATTACTGAATTTAATAGCATTCTTTTTTTTCTTTTGAATAATTTTTTTATAAAAATAATAAAGAAAGGGAACAAAAGCTAAAAAAATTAAAACCCATGATGATGAAAATCCTGCCATTATCTCACCCCTCTTGTTTGCCTTATTTTAAAAAATTTCTTTAAGGGAAATTCGTAAGGTAAATCTGTGTTAATGTTTATTGTATCAACTTTGTTTTTATTGAATATGTGATTTAATCTTGCCTCTTCACGATTCATAAGTTTTGTATAATTCTCTCTGAAACTCTTGTCTGAAGTATCTACAAGTAATTGTTCTCCTGTTTCTTCATCCTCTAATTGAATCAGACCAATATCTGGGATTTCTGTTTCCCGAGTATCATTAACTCTTAATGCAATTATATCATGCCTCTTTTTCATAATCTTTAAGGGTTGTGTGAAATCTTGATTATAAAAATCAGATAAGACAAAAATAATACTCCTCTTTTTTATTATATTGGATACATAAGAAAGTGCTTTTTCTATGTTTGTTTTTTTGCTTTGTGGTTCATGAGAAACTAAGGAGCTAATGAGTTTAAGTGTATGCCTTCTTCCTTTTCTGGCAGGTATGAATTTCTCAACATCTTCTGTAAAAATGAATAATCCAACATTATCATTATTTCTCATTGCTGAAAACATTAGTGTTGCAGTAAGCTCAATGGCCTTTCTTCTTTTTTGAGTAAGGTTTCCAAAGCTATTTGAAGCAGAATAATCAAACACAAAATAAACATGCAAGTCTCTTTCTTCTATAAATTCTTTAATAAAAGGATGGTCAAAACGGGCAGTTACTTTCCAATCAATAGCCCTTATATCATCCCCTGGGCGATAATCTCTTATTTCCGAGAATTCAATTCCTTGTCCTTTAAATATTGAATGATAATTACCTGCAATTAAACCATCAACTAAATGTTTTGTAACAATCTCAATTTTTTTAACTTGCTTAAGGATATCTTTTGTCTCTTGCATTTTATCATCTTCTAAGGAACTCTAATCTTTTCCAGTATTTTTGTTATAATTTCATCACTTGTTTTTTGTTCTGCTTCAGCTTCATAAGTTAAAAGTATCCTATGTCTAAGCACATCGTATGCAATTGATTTAACATCTTCGGGTTTTACATATCCCCTGCCATTAATCATTGCATGAGCCTTAGCAGCCAGTATCAACCAAAGTGATGCTCTTGGAGATGCTCCATATTCTATGTGACCATTAATTTCAAATCCATATTTATCGGGATACCTTGTTGCATCAACAATTTCTGCAACATATTCTTTTATTTTCTTATCAGCATATATTTTTTGATTAAATTCCTGCATTTCCAAAATCTGCTTTGAAGAAAGTAATCTTGAAATAGAATGTTTTATTCCTTCTGTAAATCTATCTATAATCTCAATTTCGTCATCTTTAGTTGGATAACCTATAAGGATTTTAAACATGAATCTATCTATTTGAGCTTCAGGAAGCTTATAGGTTCCTTCGCTTTCAATAGGGTTTTGTGTGGCTAAGACCATAAACGGTTTATTTAGTTTTAAAGTATCCCCCTGAATGCTAACTTGTTTTTCCTGCATTGCTTCAAGAAGTGCTGATTGGACTTTTGGAGGAGCTCTATTTATCTCATCAGCCAAAATAAAGTTTGTGAAAATTGGCCCCTTCATTGTTTTAAATGAGATATCTTTATGATCATATATTTTTGTTCCAATAATATCCGCAGGCAATAAATCAGGAGTAAATTGCAATCTCACAAAACCACAATCCAAACACTCTGATAATGTTTTAACCATCAAGGTTTTAGCTAAACCTGGCACTCCTTCTATTAAAACATGACCCTCAGAAATCAAAGCTATTAATAACTTTTCAATAATACTTTCCTGCCCTACAATGATTTTACTAATTTCAAAATGAACCTTTCTTATTTTTTCAGAATATTTCTCAGCTTTTTTGTTTAATTCTTGAATTTCTTTATTCATCCTGATTCACCTATAACTATTAACTTAAATATATAAGTTATTTATAAGTTTTACTTTTTAAATCTTATGAAAATAAATAAACAAGACGCCCCTCTCTCTTTCTAAATTAAGTAATCCAAAAATTGAATATAACATTTGGTTAAGGAAAGTTTAGTTTTCCTCTGGAACGGAACGCAGTGGAGTGACGAGCTGAAAACTAAATTTGGGAGAGGACTGCAAGTCCGAACTCTTTAACCATTGTTAAGTCGTGTGAGCGAAGCGAAAGTCTGCAAGACGGCACCGAGCCGTAGGCGAAGGAGTTTTTTCTTCTGCGTTTAGAAAATTTAAATCTCCTATTTTGGGGTGGGAGGAAGCGTGCGCTTTTTGTTTCTTTTTTATAAAAAGAAAAGGGGGATAATCTTTTGGGCTTTAGTTTTCCAATTTGTCTAGAATTTTTTTAACAATTTTTATTTTATTATTAATTCTTTTTTGGGTGTTTTTTCCTCTTACTAATTGATACATCTCTTTTTCAATATTGGGTTTTAACTCTTTTAGGTCATTATGAATTCTTTTGTAGGGTAACATAAACATACGATTGTTTTTTGCATAAAGTGCTTGACAAATATATTTCATTGTATCCCATTGCTCAAAAGTAAATTGAAATTCATTTCTAAAGCCATGGTTTTGCCAATAAAATAATTCTTCTTTTATAGAATCTATCTGGGAATCAAACACTTCTTTCATAAATTTTTTGGGATATTTCTCAGATTCTTTTTTCCACTTTGATAAAAGTTTGCTTGGATCATAAACTACTACTGAGTCAATTATCTTGTGCTTAATGAAATGTTGTAATTCTAAAAAATATTCTTTTGATTTGTAAAAATTACTCACTTTCTCTTCCATTTTCTTTTTAGAAATAAAGGTAAAGTCTGCTCTTCTTCCTAATACATCGAATTGTTCTTCTACTTCAATGTGCGGATTCTCCTCATTCTTAAAAACTCTAAAATTCTTCCTAAGAAAATTAACAATCTTTTTCTCACTTTTATCATCTTTTAAAATCGCAACGAAATCCAAATCCGAACCTGGGCTATCCCCCCCAACAATTGAAGAACCGTTATTAAAAATTGCTAAAACTTCTTTTTCTTTTGAAAGAACTTCTTTTATTTTATCACAAACCTCTTTATATTTCATTTTATTTTTTTAGTCCCTTAGATTTTATAAACTTATTTAATTCTTTTGAAAGATTCTCACAAAAAGAAATCATTTCCTCTTTTGAAATAGTTTTAGCATCAGCAAGGTAATAAAAAATTTCTGTTCCTTGATACTTTTTTAGTGTGCTTTTTGGCTTTGCAACAATATGAAAATGTACATGATTAAAACCTATGCCTTCTGCAAGTTGAATTACATACTCCTTTTCACATTTGAGAGTTTTATGTAAGGCTTTTGGAATTTTTGGAAAAATTTCTCCAAATTCTTTCATCTCATTTGAAGTCAATTCATGCAAGGCTCCAATATGACGATTCGGTAAAAAAATTAGCCATCCTTTCAATCCACAAGGGTAAGCGTGTTCTATTCTCCAATATTTTCCTTTGTAAATTGGTTTTGCAGGAGAGATTCTTTTTTCTCCCTTATTTGACATACAACTTTTACAATTTTTTAAATATTTCATTTTCTCCTCTTTATTGAATGAAGAGATTATATATTAAATAGCTTTGCCCTTAATTTCTAGAAAAAGATTATTTCCCGTATAAATTAGAAAAATTTGGGCGAAGCCTTTTTATCCTTGGTTATGCGAAATTTTAATTTCGTTTGTTTTGGTTTTTTGGTCCGATAAAAGAAGTTTTTCTGCTTGACGAAGTCAAGACTATCTGTCACGAAGTGACTCGCGCGCTTCTTTGGGTGGGACTTATCAATTAGAGATTTAAATTTTTAGCAGAAGAAAAAATTCGACTTAACATATATTACACCTACTTTTCCAAATATTTTTATTTAAACTCATTAATGTAAACATATATTTAAATATAACTTTATATTAAAAGTTCTATAATGGATTATACTAATATAAACCAAAAATATCTTAAAGAATTAGATAATATTTGTATTCTTAAAGGGTTTAGCAAACAAACAATTAAATCATATCATTATAATGTTCAAAAATTTTTAAATTTTATTGATAAAAGTAAACTTAATCTTAATAATTATGTAGTTAAATCTTATTTCTTAAAACTAATTAATTAGTATAATTCATTAAACAAAGCCCAATTAACAACAAGTTTTAAAAACTAACATTATTAACAATATTTATATTAATAGAAAAATGGGATTGAAAAGTGCAATAAAACAGATAAAGAAAAGAAAGAAATTCAGATGGAAAAGCAGAAAGTATAAAGCTAGAACTCTAGGATTATATGCTAAATCTGACCCTCTTAAAGGTGCTAGTCAGGCAAAAGGAATAGTATTACAGAAAGTTCAAAAAGAGGCAAAACAGCCAAATTCAGCTATGAGAAAATGTTGCAGAGTTCAGCTTACAAAAAATGGAAAACAGGTTACAGCTTTTATTCCAGGAAATCTTGCACAAAGATTTATTGATGAACATGATGAAGTATTGATTGAAAGAATTGGTGGAAAACAAGGAAAAAGTAAAGGAGATATCCCAGGAGTTAGATTTCAAGTTATTAAAGTAAATGATCAGCCTTTGCATAGACTTGTTACAGGCAAGATAGAGAAGGGTAGAAGATAATGACGGAACAAACATTACAAAAAACTGAAAAAGGAAATCTTCCAGATTTTAAAATATTTGATTTATATGATTTATCAGAAATTGTAGTTGAAGATTTAGGATTACAATCAGCAATTAATTTAGAACCAAAATTAATTCTTAAAAGCCAAGGAAGAAATGTTCAAAAACTTGGGCAAACAAAAGTAAATATTGTTGAAAGACTCATGAATAAACTCGCCGTAGCAGGTCATAGAGGAAAAAAACATAGAATAATCTTTGGAAGATCAACAGGAAAATATGCAAAGAATATGGGTATTGTTTTAAAATCTTTTAGTTTAATTGAAAAAAGAACTGGCAAAAATCCAGTTCAGGTTTTTGTAAAAGCTATAGAAAATACTGCTCCTAAAGATGAAGTAACTGTTATAGAATATGGTGGTGCAAGATATCCTCAAGCAATTGATGTCTCTCCTTTAAGACGTGTTAATTTATCATTAAGACATATTGTTCACGGAGCATCAGATAAAGCATTTAATAAAAAGAAAACAATCTCCCAAGGGTTAGCTGAAGAAATTATTCAAGCTTCAGAAAATAATGGAGATAGTTTTGCTGTAAGAAAAAGAAATGAATCTGAAAAACAAGCTGATTCTGCTCGATAATTTTAATTTTAAAGAATAAAAAAATTATTTCTTCTGTTCCATCTTAACACCAAGTTCTTCAAGTCTTTTCAAATGCATTTGCATTATTGCTTCAACATTTCCTAACATCTTAAATAATTCAGCTCTTTCATTATTCAAAGTGCTAAAAGCTCCTCTATGAATTCCTATTTCTTCATCTTTTGAAACTTGTGGCTCACTTGAATTATTTGAATTACTAAGAGCTTCCTCAAGATTATTTTTATTTATTTCTACCATTTCAAAAATAATAAAATTCAATTTATAAAAGTTATTATTTTCAAAATGTTTATAATCTCTTTTTTCTTAAAATAAATATGAAAGAATTAATAGCAAATATTTTATTCAAAGCATTAAAAGAATTAGAAGTTGAAATGAAAAAAGAAAATATTGAAAAACTTTTAGAAGTTCCTCCTTCGTTAGATTTAGGAGATTATGCTTTTCCGTGTTTTCCTATTGCAAAAATATTAAAAGAAAATCCTCATGATATTGCATTAAGAATAAGATCAAAAATAAAAAAAATTCCAGTTACAGAATTTGATGAGATTCAAACAAATGGGGCTTATGTAAATTTCTTTTTAGAAAGAAAAGGTCAGATAAAAAAAATAATTGGAGAAATTTTAACTCAAAAAGATAAATATGGAAAGTCAAATTTAGGAAAAAATGGAAAAATAGTTGTTGAATTTTCTTCTCCAAACATTGCAAAACCTTTTGGAATAGGTCATTTAAGGTCTACAATTATCGGAAATTCTATTTCAAATATTTGTAATTCAGTTGGATACAAAACTATTAAAATAAATTATTTAGGTGATTGGGGAACGCCTTTTGGAAGAATAATTTTTGGATATAAAAAATTTGGAGACGAAAAAAAATTAAAAAAGGACCCTATAAATCATCTCTTTAAAATTTATGTTAAAACTAGCAAATCTATTTATGATAAACAAGCAAGAGAATGGTTCAAAAAACTTGAGGATGGAGATAAAGAAACAACTGATTTATGGAGAAATTTTAAAAAATTAAGTATTAATGAATTGGATAAAATATATGATAAATTAGGAATAGAATTTGATGTTTTTTCTGGAGAATCAGAATATGATAAAAAAACAGATTTTATTGTAAAAGAGTTAAAGAATAAAAATCTGTTAAAAGAAAGTGAAGGTGCTTGGATTATTGACCTTGAGAAATATAATTTAGGAATTTTATTAATTCAGAAAAATGATGGAACTACACTTTATGCAACAAGAGATTTAGCAGCTGCAATTGACAGATATAAAAAATATAAATTCAAAAAAATGATTTATGAAGTTGGACAAGAGCAAAAATTTCATTTTAGACAGATATTCAAAGTCTTAGAATTAATGGGTTATGAATGGGCTAAGGATTGTGTTCATGTTTACCATGGACTTTATTTGGATAAAGATGGTAAAAAATTTTCAACAAGAAAAGGAAAAACTATCTTCATGGAAGATATTATTAAAGAAACAACTACTCTTACAAAGAAAGAAATTAAAAAAAGATCTGAAAAAATCAGTGAAAAAGAAATTAATGATAGAGCATTAAAAATAACAAAAGCAGCAATATTTTACGGAGATTTAAAAAACAATAGAGCAAATAATATGGTTTTTGATATTAAGAGATTCATATCTTTTGAAGGAGACACTGGCCCTTATCTTTTGTATAGTTATGCTCGTGCTTCAAGTATATTAAGAAAAACGAAAAACAAAGAAAAATTTAAAATTTATAATTTAGATATTAAAGAAATTGAATTAGCAAAAAAACTCTCAGAATTTCCAGATGTTATTTTAAAATCTTTTAATCATCTAAATCCATCTTATGTTTCGAATTATTCTTATCAAATTTCAAAACAATTTAATGAATTTTATCATGCTTGTTCTGTAATTGGTTCAAAAGAAGAAGCGTTTAGACTTACTTTAGTTAAATCATTCAGACAAGTTTTAAAAAATTCTTTACTTTTATTAGGAATTGATGTTCTTGAAAAAATGTGAATTAAAAAAAAATATTTATTTATATTTCAAGAATTTTTTATTTATTTTACTTAAATATTTTATTTCTTACTTAACATTCTTCATTTCTTTCCAAGCAAGTTCAAACATTTGCTCTAAAGCTTGAGCAAAGAATTCAGTATTTATCCATACAGCTGTATCATAATTAGGATGGAATTTTTCATCATCAAAAAGCATAAACATTATTTGATTGCCATCAATTATTACAAATCTTGCTTTTATTTTTTCTAAATTTTTTATTTCTGCAACTTTTTTAAAATCTTTTGCAACCTTTAGATTATTAGCATTAATAGGGGCGGCTATTCTTATTTTAACCCCTCTTTTTTTACATTTTTCAAGACTAGGCATTAATGATTCAAATTTTCTTGTTAAACCTTCTTTTGTTGTGACAATAGATATTGAACTTTCTGCATCTCTAATCATCATATCTAAATGATTATATAAATTTTGCCTTCCTTTCAAACTTCCTGATAAATCAGAAGGTTCTACAAATTTTATTCCTTTTGTAAATAAAGTAGTAAGTTCTCTTAAAACTTCATCTTTCTTCAAAGCTTCAAGTCTTTTTGTTTTTTCTTGAGCATGCTTCATTAAATTCTTTTTAACACGTTCAACAACTTCTTCTGGTTTTAAGGCAATAAATTTTATGGGTTTTCCAAGTTTCATTACTACAAATCCTTTTTTCTCTAAACTTTCTAAAATATCGTAAGTTCTTGATCTTGGAACATCAGAAATATTACTTAATTCTCCAGCAGTTGAAACTCCTCTAGAAAGAAGAGCAGTCCAAACCTTTACTTCATAAAGATTCAAATCAAAAATTTTTCTTAATCTACTTAAAAATTCATCTTTTACTATCATGTTATTTATAGGGTATTTTCTCTTTTTAAAGTTTATTATCTTAAAAGAGTGAAATATTTGTATCACACACTAGTAGTCTTTTAGTAAATAACTACTATCTCACCCTTTTTATTCTTTATTTTAAATGAAGTTTTGTTTTTAAATCTTTCCTTATCAGTCATAACATTATTAGAAAAAATTTCTAATTTCTTTGAATTAGTTCTTTCTTTCAAAACAATTTTTTGTTTTTCTAAAGATTTTCTAAATTCTTCTTCGACAAAAATAAAAAGTTCAATTCTATCTTTTTTTTCTAGTCCTAATTCTTTTCTGAAAGATTGTACTTTTCTAGAAAGTTCTCTCGCATATCCTTCTTCCTCAAGTTCAGGTGTTAATTTTGTATCTAATTTAACAGCTGTTTCCTGGATAGTATTATCTATTTTTAATTCAATTTTTTTGACATTTAATTGTTTTTTAATTATTTCTTCAAATTTTTTTATTTCAATTTTTTCTTTAATAAAAATTTTTGCTTTTGCAAGAGGCCATCTTAAACCAATATGTGCTCTGTCTCTTTCACGAAGTCCTTTTTCAATTGATTCAAATACTAAAACAAATTCCTTTTCTAATTTTTCATTAACTAAATTTTTTTCAAACTTTGGCCAAGATGAAAAATGAACACTTTTATTTTTATTAAATGATTGATAAATTGATTCACTTATGTAAGGTGCATAAGGGGAAAGTAAAATTGATATTTTTTCTAAAATTTCTCCGACAATTATTCTTATATCATTTCTTTCTCGCGTTATTCTAATATATGTTCTACTAAAATCACTCACAACAAATTCCATTATAGCTGTCATTGCTTTGTCAATATTTAATTTATCAAGATATTCACTAGCTTCTTTAATAACGCTATTTAATCTGCTAATTATCCAATCATCTTCTATTCTTTTTTCAAAAGTTTTATTTTCTAATTGAGAATAATAATTTTTTATATTATATAAAACATTTAAAAATGGTAAAACAGTTTCCCTCATCATCTGAATAGAATATCTTTTAGAATTTCCAGGATCATTAATACACATTTGCATTCTTACAGCGTCAACACCAACTTCATCTATTATTTCTCTTGGATTTAAAATATTTCCTTTTGATTTTGACATTTTTTCTCCATTTCCATCTAGAATAAGTCCTGCAGAAATACAGTTCTTATATGCTACTTTTCCAAAAAGTATTGTTGAGAGTGCATGCAATGTATAAAACCAACCTCTTGTCTGATCAATTGCTTCTGAAATGAAATCATAGGGAAATCTCTTTTCAAATAATTCTTTATTTTCAAAAGGATAATGAAATTGAGCGAAAGTAGCAGAACCAGAATCATACCAACAATCAATAACATCTTTTACTCTTGTCATTTTTTTACCACATTCACATTTAAATTTAATATTATCTATCCAAGGTCTATGCAAATCATATTCTGCAAACTTTTCAATTGAATTTTCTTTTAATTCTTTAACACTACCTATAATTTTTTCATTTCCACATTCACATCTCCAAACAGGTAAGGGAGTTCCCCAAAATTTTAATCTTGATAAATTCCAATCCTTAATATTTTCAAGCCACATTCCAAATCTTCCGTCTTTAATATGTTTTGGAAGCCAGTTTATTTCTTGATTTAATTTTATCATTTTATCTTTAACTGCAGTAGTTTTTACAAACCAAGAATCAATACCATAATATAATAATGGGGAAGAACATCTCCAACAAAAAGGATAGGTGTGAGAAAATTTTTTTGTCTTAAATATTAAATGTCTTTTTTTCAAATCTTCAATTATATCTTTTTCTGCAGACTTCACAAATTTTCCTCTTAAGAATTTTGGAACAATATCTAAAAATCTACCGTCTTGTCCAACAGTATGAACTTCAGGTAAACTTGCTAATTTACCTGCATGGTAATCATCTTCTCCATACATTACAGCTATATGAACAATTCCTGTTCCATCTTCAATTGTAACAAAATCCGCTTGAATAACCTTATGAGAATTTTCATTTTTAGATTCAGGTATATCAAATAAAGGTTGATATTCTAAACCAACTAATTCTTTTCCTTTCATCTTTTTAAGAATTTTATAATCTCCTTTAATTAAATCTAATTTTTCTTTTCCAAGAATTAATTTATCTCCATCTGAGAGTTCAATTTTAACATAATCAATTTTTGGACCAACAGCCAATGCTACATTTCCAGGAAGAGTCCAAGGAGTGGTTGTCCAAGCCAAGATATATTCTTTTTCTTGTTTTAATTTAAATGCAATATATACACTTTCTTCTTTAACATCTTTATAACCCTGACTCACTTCATGACTTGAAAGAGGTGTTGAACATCGAGGGCAAAATGGGACTACTTTATATCCCTCATAAAGAAGTTTTTTGTTATACAATTCTTTTAAACTCCACCAGACACTCTCAACATAATTATTATCTAAAGTTCTATAAGGTTTATCTAAGTCAACCCAATAGTCTAATTCTTCTGTAGATTTATTCCATTCTTGAATATTTGAGAACACACTTTTTTTACAATCTTCAATAAATTTATTTTGCCCGTATTTTAAAATATCTTTTTTTGAATTTAATTTTAATGCTTTTTCTACCTGAACCTCTACCGGAAGACCATGACAATCCCATCCTCCTTTCCGCGGAACATGAAATCCTTGCATAAATTTATATTTACAAATTATATCTTTGAAAGTTCTGACTTCTAAATGATGCAAAGCAGGAGGAGCATTTGCTGTTGGAGGACCTTCTAAAAAAGAAAAAAGGGGTTTATTCTCAGTATTTTCTTCTTGAATTGCTTGTTTTATTTCTTTAGAATATTTCTTCCAAACTTTTCTTGCTTCTTCTTCTATTTTTTTAAAATCATACATAAATTACTAAGAAATAATAAGCTTTTAAAGTTTATTCAGAACTTACTTCTTTAAATCCTAATTCTTCTAATTTAGAAATCAATTCAGAAGGTTCAGAATAATTAGGTTGGGTTGATATCTTTATCTCTTCCCTATAATTTAATTTCATCCCATTATACTTATTATAAGGGAATCCAGTAGTAAGAATTTTATAACGAAATCCCACTTTACTTAAAGATGCTCCATCAAATAACATCCAATTAAAGCTAAACATAGATTCTTTTTTAACTGGGAATGATTTATCTTCTAACCAATCAAAAATTGTAGTACTTTCCCTATATATAACATCCCCATAATTTCCTTTAACTTCATAAATTCCTTCTTGAACAGGAGATTGAAATATTCTTACCTTCTTTGTTAAAGAACTTTTTTTTTACTCCTAAAAAAGATGGAGGAGTTTCTTTTATCATAAAAATTAAATTAATCTTTCTTATTTAAAGATTATTATTCTAAAAGATATATCTTAAATAAAATAAATTTATTCACTCAAAATTTTTCAAGAATTCTTTTTCTAAAAAATGAAGTTTGCTTGGAATAATTAAACAAAAAGGATTTTTAATATTATGATATTCTTTTAATTCTTCAATTTCTTTGTATATTATTTTTTTATATTTTGTTCCTAAAGATTGACAAACAAGTATTTTTTTTAAAGGTATTTTATATTTTTCAGCAGCCTCTTCTAACTGAAATAAAGCATCCTGAAATTTTAATCCAATATCACTTAATATTAAACTATGCGATTTCATATTATGGTTTTCTTGAATTGTTCTCATAAAACTATCTGGAATAAAATTTTTATCTTCTTGCCATGCAGGCATACTTATTATCTTTCCAAATTTGTAAAGTTGTAAACCTGTTTCAGCCACAGCATCGAATACTGAAGCATTGTAAACTATCTTGTGTCTCACCCCTATAGCTTTTGCCTCTTGAATTAATGAAATATGTGTTGTTGCAAATAATGGACTTCCGTAAACAAGTAAAGCCACATCGAGTTTTGCAGCTTCGTCAACTATTTCCAAGCTTTCAACTTTTTCTCTATCAGCAAGAATAATTTTCTTCTCAATTACAGCTTGCAATTCTCCTGAAGAATAAGGAAAATCCACAGTATAATTCTCAAGATAAACTCTTTTACATCTTTTTATCATCTCAAGACCATACTTTGAAATTCCATCAACATTCAATCCTAAACCTATTATATATAACATAAAAAAATTAGAAATAAAGAGTTTTTAAGGTTGCCTATGTAATTACTCCTTATCAGAAATTTTACCTAAATCATATACTGCTTCTTCAGCCATACTTACTTCATCCAAAGAAATTATCTTATCTTTTGGAAAATGGTCTATTTCTTTAATAATATTATCTAAAATTTCTGGATGTTTAGAATAATCATAATATCCTTCAATTTCATAAAGTCCTTTTATTTTTTCAGACTCATTCAGTTTAGCTGTCCCAGCAATATATCCTGAAACCGCTCTTAACCTTGAATCAGTTGTTCTACTTGATTTATAACAATTCGGAAGATGTGCTACAAATCTACTAGAAATCTTTAATTTATTTGCAACTTCCATATCTGTTATTAAACAATCTTTATCTAATTTAAAATAATTAATTCCTGTAAAAGCAATTCCGACTGCTAAAACATAAGGTATTATTTTTTTAATTAAACTCATTTTTTATTAATTTCTGAATATTTATCTTCAAGAGTTCTTTCTGCATATCTAACAAGAAAATCTGTTAAAATCTCTTCTATTTTTTGATCATAAGAAATATTTTTGTAAAGCATATTTGCTTCCATAAGTTTTTTTTCATAAAGATTAACATCCCCCTCAAGTAAAGAATTTATTTCTGGAAGAAACTCATTTATTCTTTTTCTATTAATTGATTCTTCTTTTTTTGCTTTAACAACATCTGCTTTGAATTTTATAACTTTTGCTACAAGTCCCATTTTATCTTTTATTTTTCTTTCTTTTAATTTTTTTATTATTTTTCTTT
>CAYPDP010000010.1:15677-21827 GCA_964409555.1 Candidatus Woesearchaeota archaeon
AGTCCCATTTTATCTTTTATTTTTCTTTCTTTTAATTTTTTTATTATTTTTCTTTCTTTTAATTTTTTTATTATTTTTCTTTTTAATAATTAAACTTCTACTTGTTACAATTGCTATAAATAGAAAACTAAAAAGCAAAGTATCATTTCTAAAAAATAAACTAAAAATTGCACTAATTAAACTAAAAATTATAATTAATTTAAACCATTTTCTTCCTGATTTTAATTCTTCTTTTGTTATTTTTGCAAGATAATTTCCAATAGGAATTCCTAATGCTAGAATAAATAGTTCTATAATGAATATTATAATTGATTTCATAATCTAATCAAATTAAAACATATTTTAAATCTTACGAAATAGATTTTTAAGAACAATAATTATTTTAAGGGGATTTTAGTATCATCTTTTATGTATGAAATTGATAGAAATATGCAAAAAGAAAATTTAGATGTTTTAATAAAAAATAACGGATTTAAATTTACAGATACTTTCTTTCCTTATACATCTGGAAAAATTGGTCCTTATTATATTAATAGTGAATCAGTTATGAATGATTTTTCAAGTCAAGAAATAGCTTTAAAAAGTATGAAAAAATTAGTTTCAAAATATTCTGGAAAAGATAGTATAATATCTGGAGGAGAATTAAGAGATTTGATTTTCTCCCTTCCTGTAGCAGATAGAATGAAAAGAGAAAGAATAGTAATAAGGAAAAATAAAAAAATCATCGGGCAGAATATAGAGGATAAATTTATAACCCATGTCGCAGATTTAAATAATGAAGGTTCGTCTGCAAAAGATTTTTGGATTCCAGCAATAAGAGAAGCAGGAGGAATAATCAAAGATATGTTTTTTTATATAGATAGAATGGAACAAGGATATAATTTAATGAAAAAAATTGGAATAAAATCTTATTCAGTTGTTCCATTAGATAAATTTGCTTGGGATTATCTTAAAGAAAGAAAAATTCTTGATGAGAAGGTTTATAATTCAATAATTGATAGAAATAAAAATCCTGATGAATGGGCTAAAGAAATTTTAAAAAGTGATAAAGGATTTAAAAAACTTAAAGAAATTATATTAAATCCCTTATCAAGAGAAAGGGGTTTGAAAATATTAAATGTGGGTTATCCTTCTGTGAAAATTGATTTAAAAGAAAAATTAATTGAAAATAGTTTAGACTTCTTGAAAATATTTTAATAGATATAAATAATTTATTTTAATATAATTTATAAATCTGTTCTCTTAATTTATTTTATGAAATATAAAAAATATTTAATTATTGCTTCAAGAGAAGATATTGCAGGAAAAAATATAACAACTCAAATATCTCAATTCAGAAAAAATCCTATTCTTGCAGGTCTTCAAAAAACAGGAGTTAATTTTGATATTTATATTTCTGATGAAAGCATTCTCTATACAGAAAATTTAGATTTAGGAAAAATAAGTAAATATGATTTTATTATTTTTGCTTCAAAACATCAATCAGAGAAAAAAGAAAAAACATTAAGTATTCATTCTCCTGGGAATTGGAATAATGCTTCTTATGGTGGTTCTCCTGAAAAAGTTTGTAAAAGTTCAGCTTTATTCCAAAAATTTTTATTTGAAAAATTTAAAGAAAATATAGATTTATACAAAGTTAAAAATTACAAATTGACACTTGAAGTAACACATCATGGTCCATTAATTGATAAGCCTTGTGTGTTTATTGAAATTGGTTCTACTGAGAATGAATGGAAAGATAAAAGAGCAGGATTTGTTGTTGCTAAAACAATTTCAGAAGCAATTCAGGAATTCAAAGAAAGCCCTTACAGAGAAGTTGCTATTGCTATTGGTGGCCCTCATTATTGCCCTAATTTTAATAAAATACAGTTAAATTCAAATATTGCTATATCCCATATTATTTCAAGTTATTCCTTTCCATTGAAAGAGAAGATGATTAAAGAAGCTTTGGAAAAAACAGAAGAAGAAGTTGATTTTGCAATTCTTGATTGGAAAGGGTTGGGTAATACAGAAGAAAAACAAAAAATATTGAATTTGTTAGATAGACTTTATATTAGTTATAAAAAAACAAGTGAAATTAAAAAATAAATTTTATTTCTTTTCTTGAACTTCTTGTTCTGAATTATCTTGTTCAAGACTATCTTCTTCAAATTCAAGATCAATTCCTCCTAAAAACTTAGAAATTAAATTATATAATAATGCCATAATTACACCAGTTACAAAACCAATAATTGCATAAATTACTGGAAATAAAATTAATGCTAAAAAACCAATTCCTTTAGGAGTTGTTGCAGAATATGTACTAATTAAAGGTATGACTGCTTTTTCTATAATTACATAAAAAATTGCAAATATTAATCCGAAGATAAACATAAATATTGCTTGAAATTTTCCTAAAGATAATACTCCTATTTTTGTTAATTTAACCATTTGACACCTTTTTTATATATTAATAATACCACATTATTTTATAAATGTTGCCTAAATTTAATAGTGTATAACAAGGAAACATATGTTGTAAAGAAACCAAAAAATTATTTCAATAGTAAAATGAAACTTCTAAAAAAACCAAAATTTAGCAGATGGTTAATTTTAAAAAGTTAATTTTAAAAGGTTAATTTTATTAGATAATTTATGAAAAAAAGGGAGAATTATCTTATTTTTGTATTAGCGATATTGGATTTATTATTACTTTAATTGCTACTTTAATTGCCATGACAGCCCCAAATCCGGGACATACTGGAGATAATATTTGTGTAAATATTAGTGGCGTTGAAAAAACATTGCAAGAATCAATTAATGCTACTCTGTTTAAAGGCTCTCCAAAAACATCTGCATCCTGTACTTCTCCAAATCCAGGTCATAATTCAGATGAAATCTGGGTTTCTATAAATGGTTCTGAAATGACTCTTAAAGATGCTGTATTAAATACCGACATGTGTGGTTTAGGTTCAACAATAAATTCTTATTCTAATCTTAAAAATCCTAGTCACCCTGCAACACAAATTAATGTTTTAGCTGGTTCTGAGATGACCTTACAACAAGCTATTGATTCAGGAATACTTGCAAAAATAGATGGTGGATGGTCTACTTGGTCTTCATGGGGTGCATGTAGTAAAAGTTGTGGAGGAGGAAATCAAATAAGGACAAGGACATGCACAAATCCTACATCTTTTTGTGGAGGAACAAACTGCCCAGGTTCAAATACTGAAAATAAAAATTGTAATACTCAAGCATGTTGTACGCCTACAACAACTTATTATAAAATATGTGATAAGTGGATAGGGGGACATGCATGTATAAGGAATAATCTTTGTATTTCAGGGACTTGTGTTTTTAGTGCCCCTACAGGTGGAAGTGGGGGAACTTATATAGGTTATGGGAGAATAGAAAAGAGTTGTCCTGACTGCAATTATAAGGTAGATTTTTATCAAAAAAATGTGTGTATTTAAAAAAAAATCTGCCTATCAACATTTATACCTTTAAAACCAGATATTTTAAAAAGTTAAAAAATAATTCTTTCATATGTTCCAATCTAAAATATGTCGTCTAGTAGCACACTAAATCTTACTCACTATATTCCATAAATACCAATAAAATATGCTGTTAATTAATAGCTTTTTTCTTTTAATGAATTTCCAAAAATGAAACTTTTAAATAACATTTTTTATTATTTGAATCATGAATAAAAATACGAAAAATAAACTTTCTGCTCTTGACCCTAGATTTAGAAAAAGAATTGAAGAACTTCTAAAAGATATGAACGAATCTATTTCTTTACTTTATGATGCGGCAACGCATGATGAAAAAACAGGTTTGTATAATAATAAATTTTTCAATAGTATTTTTGATATTGAAATTGATAAAGTTAAAAGAGGTTATCAAGACCTTTCTTTGATTATGATTGATATAGATTTTTTCAAGAAAATTAATGATACTTACGGACATATGAAAGCTGACGAAATATTAGAAAGACTTGCTAAAGTACTTCAAAAAATAATTAGAAAATCAGACATTGTTGCAAGATTTGGTGGGGAAGAATTTGTTATTTTACTTCCTGAAACAAATTATAAAAAAGCTGAAAAACTTGCTTCAAGATTAAAAAAATCTATTAAAACAGATAAAATGCTTAAAAAATATAATGTTAATGTGAGTGGAGGAATAACAGAATATAGAAAAAAAAGAGATAGTAAAAAAGAAATTATGAAAAGAGTTGATAAAGCACTTTATCGTGCAAAAGAATCTGGAAGAGATAGATTTATTGTTTTGAAGTAAAGTTGAAATTAAATAAAGAAAATGAATTAATTAGAAATTTTATTCAATTAATAATTTAATATTTTTATGATATTTCCCTATTTCATTATCCCATCCTTTTGGAGAACAAGAGGTTTCTTTTAAATCAAATCCTCTTATATTAGTTTCTTTTTCATCGCCTTTTTGCCAAGATCTTAAAACAAATTGGATTCCCATAATAATTACCATGAAAGTAAGAGAAATTAATGATTTTTATAAGTTTTGAGCATATTACTATGAGGGGAGAATATTTTTGTATTTTGAATTAAGAATTTGAAGATAAAATGAAAGAAGTTAATAGAATGTAAAAATTTATATATAAATAATTATTTTTAGGAGCATGAATATTGAACTTTTAAAGAAATCGCCTATGTTTAATTTATCCTTATCTTCTAAAGAATTATTTCATAGTAATTTTATTGCTTGGTTAATATCAATAAACTCAAAGTTTATGAGTTCCTTATTTTCAGATTTATTAAATGAGAAAATCAATATATCAAATTGTGGTAGGGAGAAAAATAATTTTGATTTAAATATAAATTGTGAAAAAAATTGTAAGGGAAATAAGGGGATAATTATTGAAAATAAATTTAAAAGTATAATTACAGAAAAACAATTAGAAAAATATAATAAAAAATTAAAAAATATACCTGTAATTAAGGTTTTACTTAGTTTAAATGATACTCAATATGAAAAGAAATTGGCAAAAAAATTTGGTTGGAAAATAATAAGTTATAAGGATCTCTCTAAAAAATTAAGAGAATTATTAGAAAAATTACCTTTTGAAAATAAATATCATGATGATATAATTATTGATTACTGTAATTTTGTAAGTGAAATAAGTAATTATTTTTTAAAAAATAATTATTCTAAGAAGAAACTTTCTGAGATATGGGGTGAATATGATAAACTGAAAAATATTAGACTTCATGATATTTCCCAAAAAATATTTTTTAATTATATTCTAACTAAATTGAATTATGAGTTAAACAATTCTAAAGATGAAAAAAATTTTAATAAAGAGAAAATAGATTCGTGGCAAGATTTTTGGAGGGGAACAGGTTTAGTTTCTTTAAATTACACATTAGAAAAAGGAAAGACTAAAAGGGAGGGATTTAGACTAGAATTGCAATTTCAGTATGATTCATTAAAATTGATGTTAATTCATGATTCTCCAAAAAATAAATCACTGAAAAAATTTAGAGATAAATATTTTAAAATAATTGAAGAACTCTCTAATGAAAGATATTGTAAAAGAAAAGGAGAATTATTTCCTAAAAATATGAAATATGGAAAATATGGTGAAAATTTAATTTATAAGAGGATTATTTTATCCGAAAATTTAACAACACATAAAATAATTAAATTGATGATAAATACTTTTAAAAAAATGATATTTGTAGAAAATTCATTAAATAATTGAGATTATAACTTTTAATAAATTTTTTAAAATGAAAAATATATTAAAAATATTAAAAATTACATCTTGGTTAATTGTAATATTCTTAGGTTTATTAATGATTCTTGGAATAAATTTTTCTAGAATATTTTGGATATTATTTATAATACTTTTATTTATAGTATCTATTGAGATATTTTTTATTATTAAAAAAGATGATAATAAAAAATGACAAAGAAAAATCAACTTAAGGTTTCTCCAATTCTAATAATTATGATTTTTTTAGTGATAGTTATGATAATAATGGATATATATTTTTATTCAAATCCTGCTTATAGATTAATTTCAAAATATATACCTATTATTTTTGCAGTTTTATTATTGTATGAATTTATAAGAAATATTAAAAAATGATAAAAGATAAATTAAAAAACTTAGATAGAAAAATAACTAAAATT
>CAYPDP010000011.1:0-21110 GCA_964409555.1 Candidatus Woesearchaeota archaeon
ACTCTAACAAGAAATGTTACAATAGATACAATTATACCTTCAATAGATTATGGAACTGGAACTGAAAATAACGGAACTTATTTTTCAAAAAATAATATTTATGTAAATGTTTCAGTAACTGAGATAAATGAAGATACAATAACTTTTAATTTATTTAATTCAACTTTTGGAACTGTTAATTCATCTTCCTATATAAACAACAAAAGAATAATTAATTGGACTAATTTATCTGATGGAATTTATTATTATAATGTTACAATTAATGATTTTTCTAATCATAAGAATACAACTCAATTAAGAAAAATAACTTTGGACAGAACTTATCCATCAATTACTTTGGATTATCCTAAAGCTATTGTTTATGGTGTTAATACTAGTCTTCCTTTGAATTTTAGTGTTTCTGATTCTGGTGTGGGAATTAATAGTTGTTGGTATAATTTAGATAATTCTAATAACCTATCTATTTCAAATTGTCAAAATACTACTTTTAATGTAACTGGGGATAGAAGTTATTCACTTTTCTTTTTTGTTAATGATAGTTTAAATCATGTTAGTAATGTTAGCGTTGATTTTAGTGTTACAACAGGTGCCCCTGCAATTAATTTAATCTTGCCTCTAAATAATTCTTATTTGAATTATTCTGGAGAGATTTATTTTAATTATACTGTTAGTTCGGGAATTAGTGTTTCAACTTGTGAATTCTGGACAGATACGACTGGAAATTGGTCTTTGAATCAAACTGACTCAAATATAACTTCTGAAAATAATTTCTTTAATTTGAATTTAACAGAGGGAAATTATGAATGGGGAATTAGATGTAATGATACTCAAAATAGATTTAATTCTTTAAATTATACTTTTTCAATAGATACTCGAAGTCCTAATTTAACTTTAACACAGCCAACAGGAGTAAAAACTTCAAGAACAGGAATTCCTTTAACTTTTTCTGTTTTAGATAATTCTCCAATAATTTGTTTGTATAATATTTATTCTGGAGCAAGTTTATCAGTAGCTAATACTTCTGTAAATTGTTCTTCTGGAAGTTCTAGTTTTGATGTTTCAACAGATGGAGATTTTATTTTAAATTTTTATGTAAATGATTCTGCAGGAAATACTAATTATACTAATTCTTCTTTTTCAGTTTCTACTTCTTCTAGCCCTCCTTCGAGTAGTGGAGGAGGTTCTTCAGGTGGAGGGGGTGGAAGTTCAGGAGGAGGAATTATAAGTCTTTTTACAAAACTTTCTTTATCCCAATTATCAAAAGAGTTAATTGATGTTGGAGAAAAAAATTCTTATTTTGTAAAAGCATCAAATGATGGTCTTAAATTTTTGAATAATTGTAAATTAATTTCTTTAAATAATGAAAATTATTCTTCGTGGATTTCAACTTCTGGAAATAAAGATATTGGTCCTGGAAAAACAGAAAAGTTTGATTTTAGTTTAGATATTCCTTTAGATACAAAAGGTGGAGAATATTCTATTCCTTTGGGGGTTTTTTGTAATGAGCAAAATAAAACACTTAATTTTAGTTTTGAAGTATTAGAGAAAAAATTAGAATTTAAATTAATAAAAGTTGAGAGATTTACAAAAGATAAGATTAAAGTTATTTATTCTTTAGAAGAGCTTTCAGGAATTGAACAAAATGTAAATATGCAATTTTTACTTTTAGGATTGGATAATAAAAAGATAGCTGAGGCAAAAGGTAGTAAAATTGTTTATTCAAATTCAAAAGTTGAAGGCGAAATTATAATTCCAATAGATTTTTCTTTAAAAGGTGAAATGAGTTTACTTGTAAATTTAAATTCAGAAACTTATTCTAGTTTTGTTCAAGAAAATATTGTTTTAGGGGCTCCTTTAAGCGGTTTTTCTATTTTAGGAAGTTCTAAAAATAAAGATAATATTGCTACAATTATTTCACTTGTTTTATTTTTCATATTTGCTATTTTCATGTTATGGAAAATTTTTGGACATAAAAAAATATTAAATCTTAAAAAAAGTGTTAAAGTAAAAGATCAAAAATTAGATAAAAATAAATTACTTATTGTTAAAAATAAGAATAAAATTTTAAGAAAAAAGAAATAATTTATATTTAGGTACTACCTGATAAATTTAAATAGTTTTAAGTAGTGCCTAATATATGGCGTTTATAGTTAAGAAGAAAATTCATGGGAAAGAGTATTTTTATCTTGTTGAAAGAAAAAGAATTCCTAATTCTAAGAAAATTAAATCAATAACTTTAGGATATCTTGGAAAAATTAGAGTTGATGCAGAGAGAAAAGCTGAATTTTTGCTAAAAGATATTAAAAAACAAAAAGAGAAAGAAATAAAAAAACCTTTTAATGAAATTAATGTTATGAATAAGTTAAAATCTAATATATCAATAGAAGAACTTGCAAGTTTTTGTAAAAGTAAAGGATTTATTTATCCTTCTTCAGATATTTATGGTGGGTTTTCAGGATTTTGGGATTTTGGACCTTTAGGAGTTGAACTTTTTAATAATTTAAAAAAAGAGTGGTGGAATTATTTTGTTCAGCAAAGAGATAATATTTTTGGAATTGAAGCAAGTATAATTAGCCATCCTAGAACTTGGAAAGCTTCAGGGCATATAAGTAATTTTTCAGATGTTGCAGTTGTTTGTAAGAAATGTAAGAAGTCAACAAAATTAGATAAATCTGAATTAGGAAAAGTAAAATGTGAATGTGGAGGGGAATATGAAAGTTTAGGGGAATTTAATTTGTTATTTAAGACAAAAGTTGGAGCATTGGATTCAGATGATTCTTATCTAAGAGGAGAAACTGCTCAAGGAATGTTTATGGATTTTAAATTAGTTCAGCAAACATCTCGAGCACAATTGCCTTTTGGTATAGCTCAAATTGGAAGATGTTTTAGAAATGAGATTTCTCCTAGAGATTTTTTATTTAGAAGCAGAGAATTTCATATAGGTGAATTTGAATTTTTTATTAATCCTGAAGAGATGAAATCTAATTTATTTGATAAAAAACATTTAAATATTAAAATAAAATTTCTTGATGCAGAGACTCAAGAAAAAGGAAAAGAAGATTTAAGAAATGCAACAATTAAAAATCTTCTTGATGAAAAAAAGCTTGAAGAATGGCATGCCTATTTTCTTGCAGAACAAATTTTATGGTTTAAAAAAATAGGTTTGAATGAGATAAAAATAAGAGAGCATACTAAAGATGAACTTTCTCATTATTCGAGTGCTACTTTTGATTTAGATTATCAATATTCCTTTGGAAGTAAAGAAGTAGCTGGAATTGCAAATAGAGGTCAGTTTGATTTAACACAACATCAAAAAGAAAGTAAAACAAATATGGAAATTTTTGATGAATTAACTAAGAAAAAAATTATACCTAAAGTTATAGAACCTACTTTTGGAATGGAAAGAATTTTTTTAGCAATTCTTACAAAAGCTTATAATTATGATTCTTCAAGAAATAATATTGTTCTTAAAATTCCTTCAAAACTTTCACCTATCAAAGCAGCAGTTTTTCCAATAATAAAACAACCTAAATTTGAGAAAATTGCTGGAGATATTGTTAAAGATTTAAGAGAAGAGTGGAATGTTGTTTATGATAAATCTGGAAGTATTGGAAGAAGATATGCAAGAAATGACGAAATAGGAACACCTTATTGTATAACTATTGATGACGATTCTATAAAAAATAATACTATCACAATTAGAGACAGAGATGAAGCATATCAAGTAAGAATTAAAATAAAAGATTTGAAAAATAATTTTAGAAGTTTAATAAATGGGGAGATTAATTTAAAAGATTTAGGAAAAGTTATTGATACTAGAAAAGAATAATTTAGAAAGATATAAAAATAAAATTTTCTAATGATTAATATGGCTATTGATTTCACAAAAATTTTGGATTATGCTTATTCTTTAAATTCTAAAGGAGATTATTTTTTTGCATTAGGAATTTTTATAGGACTAATTATACTATTTAAAATATTTAATGTTTATATTTTAAGTATTCTAAAAAGAGTATCAAGAAAAACAAAAATTTCTTTTGATGATTTAATTTTTGATTTTGTTGGAGAAATTTCCGGATCGTTTTATATTTATCTTTCATTATATATTGCTTTAAGATTTTTGAAACTTTCAGAAATAGTAAATAAAATTTTATGGTATATTTTAATAATTTTCATAGCATATTATTTTTCTAAAGGTTTGGTAAAAGTTACTAATCATTTGTTTGATATTCATCTTAAGAAAAGAAGAAAAGATAATAATCTTGAAGGGGAATCTATGATTAATGTTTTAAAACTTATTGTGAAAATATTAATTTGGGTATTAGTTTTTCTTTTAGTTATTTCAAATTTTGGAATTAATATAACTCCGGTTGTAGCAAGTTTAGGAATTGGGGGTATTGCAATTGCTTTGGCTTTACAGAATATTTTAGGAGATTTATTTAGTGCTTTTGCAATTTATTTTGATAAGCCATTTAAGGAAGGAGATTTTATAATTGTCGGAGAAGATATGGGTGTTGTTAAAAATATTGGTGTAAAAACAACACGTATTCAGGCTTTAGGAGGACAAGAAATTGTTATTACTAATAGTGAATTAACTAATACAAGAATTAATAATTATAAACGAATGCAAAAGAGAAGAATAGCTTTTAAATTTGGAGTTGAATATTCTACTTCTGCGAAAAAATTAAAGAAAATAAAAAATATTGTTTCAGAAGTTATAGGTGAAATGAAAAATTTAAATTTAGATAGAGTTCATTTTAAAGAGTTCGGGGATTCTAGTTTGATTTATGAAGTTGTTTATTATATTGATACAAATGATTATAATTCTTATATGGATGCACAGGAAAAAATAAATTTAAATATAAAAGAAAAATTTGAAGAAGAAAAAATATTTATGGCTTTTCCTACACAAACAATTCATATTAAAAAATAAAAATTTATTAATTTTTCCGACGAGAAATTGTTTATATCTTTTTATTAATTTTTTTAAAAATATATTTTGCAAAAAGTTTATAAAGAATATACTCTTAACAAATATAATTAAAAAAGAGGTTTCTAATATGGCAAAGAAAAAAATTGTTAAGAAGAAAGTTGTTAAGAGAAAAGCTGTAAAGAAGAAAGTAGTTAGAAAGAAAGCTGTAAAGAAAAAGGCTGTGAAAAAAAAAGTTGTAAAGAGAAAAGTTGTAAAGAAAAAAGCAGTTAAAAAGAAAGTAGCTAGAAGAACAGTTTCTAAGAAGAAAATAACAAAGAAAAAATCTTCTAAGAAAAAAAGAAGGTAAATTCTTTTAAGCTTTTTTTTATTTTTTAATTATATTTATTTTTTATTTGTAAATAAAATTCAAAAAAATTATTTTTAAGATAATTTTTTTGAAAAGATTTTTAAACTATTTTTCATATTATTTTTTTATGAAAGATGATTGTATATTTTGTAAAATTTCACAGGGTAATGTGGATGAGAAGAAAATTTATGAGGATGATAATTTTTTCTCAATTCTTGATGTTAATCCTGAAGTAAAAGGTCATAGTTTAGTAATTTCTAAAAATCATTTTAAAAATATTCTTGAAATGCCTTCTAGTTTAGGACCGGAATTACTTGATGCTATTAAAAAAACTTCTTTAATATTGATGAAAAAATATGGCGCTGAAGGGTTTAATATTATTAATAATAATTTTGAAGCTGCAGGACAGATTGTAAATCATGTTCATTTTCATATTTTGCCAAGAAAAAAAGGAGAAAAACTCAATTTTAATTTTTGATAATTATAATTAATGTCTCTGGGGAGATTTTAACTCCCGACCTCTGCCTTTCTCAAATTTTATTAAATACTAATTTCATGAGAGCAGCGCTCTAAACCCTGAGCTACAGAGACAAAATTAGTAATTTTATTTAGTTTAAAAGAATTACTATAAACTATTTGTTAAATAATTTAATTTATAAAATAAATTTTTATTATAGAATTATTTCTTTTTAAGTATCTTTGGTTCGTTAAGTCTTTCTTGTTTTTTTATTCTTGAAATATACCCTGCAATCTGATTTCTTACTTTTTTACTTGGCATGGTATTCTTAAGAACTTTCTTGTTTTCATCGAAATTTTCATGAAATTCTACACCTTTCTTTATGAATGTTTCAGCAGTTCTTTTGATTAACTTTGATTTTATTTTTCCCATAGTAAATTTGGTAGTTTAGGCTTTTTAAATATTTTCATTCTATTATTTCTATTTCTGAAAGTTTTTTTATAGCATTAATTAAATCCCTTATTTTTTTTGTTGGTTCTCCTAAACATATAAGAGTATATTTAAGACCTATTTCCGAAGCTTTTTTGTAAGCTTTGATTATGTCTGCTTCATTAACTCTTTTTTTATTATAGGCAATAAGAAGTTTTTCTTCTTTTGAATCTGAGTTTCTATTTTTTACTATTAATGTTAATTCTTTTTTATCAAAATTTTTTATATCTATTATATCTATTGATTTTTCAGAAAGAAATTCTTTTATTTTGTTGAAAAATTTATCATTATTTTTGGAAGATTTTTTTCTGACAGAATTTTTTGATTTTTTAATTTCGGATTTAAGAGGTATTTTCTTTTTGTTTTCCTCAAAAATATTTAATTTTTTCTCTTTAGTTTCATCTTCTTCTTTTATTGTTTTTATTTCTTTTTCTTCCTCTTCAATTTTTTCTTTTTTTATTTCTTGAATTTTGTTTGTTTCTGAAACTTCTTTTTTTTCAATTTCATCTATTGAATCTTTTTTTATTTCTTTAGGTTTTTCATAAAATTCTTGTTCTGGAATAGTAAAATATCTCCATAATATTTTTTCATCTTTTTTGAAAGGTATGGCAAAATCTCTTATGGCTCTTAAAGCAACTCTTATTGCAGGTTCTTGTTTTTCGTCTGATAAAAATTTTCTTTCTTTTAAAATAAAAAATGCATCTTTCTCTTTGCTTTTTAAATATTCAGAATATTTTTCTAATAAAGGTTCTTGACCATGAATAAAATAAATTGGAGAACTCCCAACTCTCATATAACTTGTTTTTAATTTTTTTTCAGATAATAATTCAGAGAGAAAAGCAGAAGTAAAAAGCATACTTTGATTTATTTCTTTTGCGATATGAACAGGTATGCTTGGACCTCTTTTTTTTAATATTAATATTATATTTTCTTTTATTTCTGATGTATTTTGTATTGACATCTCAAAGAAAAATATAAAGATATTATAAATATTTGCATGAAAATATTTTTTTATGGTTTAATCCAATCTATTTGATAATAAGTTATATCTCCTTCTTCATCAACAATTGCAAGAAGTAAGTTTTTTTTAGTGCTATGTGCTACACGATTTTTTGCAGAGAAATCATGCCAGCTTATTTTTCCAGATTCATGATCTGTGAAAACAATCCATTTTGCATGTTTTTTTCCTGGTTTTGACCCTTTTGGATAAACTCTAAATTCTGCTCCGAATTTTAAAGCAGTTTTTACTACATATCCTTTATTTCTTAAATCTCTAAATACTGGATATTTTATTTGTATTCTTTTATCTATTTTTTGCAATTTTCTTAATAATTCTTTTTTTGCAATTTCTTTTCCTTGTTTATTATATAATTCTAATTTTCTTTTCTCTACAAGATAAATAGTTTCTGATAAAGAAAATTGAATTTTGTCTTCGATACCTATTTCTCCAAAACAACTTTTTTTGTATAGTGAATATGCTTCAGAAGAATTACTTGAGATTATTTCTCCAAGAAGATATGCTTTTATTTTTTCCATTATTATAATGATAAACAATAATATTTAAAAATATGCTTTTCAATAATAATTTATGAAAGTTACTATTAAACAGAATGTTATTATGAATTTATTAGTAGCGAGAGTTCTTTTAGCCCCATTATTATAAATTCATCTATTTTAGGTGAATTATTGTAATTTTATTAGTTAAGAGGATTATATTATTAAATTTAAAAATTTTAATCAAAAATGTATTCAGATATAAAAGAAGAAAAAAGGAAAATTGTAAAATATGAGTTTGGATTTAATGAAAATTTATATCAGTTGTTAAAAGAAGATGGAATTGGTGGATGGAATCATCAGGGAAGAAAAGTTTCTTTAAGAGGTCTTTGCAGTTTTATAAGAAATATTAAATTTGAAATAGATAAAAATTATATAAAATATATTATTAATTTGAATGAAGATGTTAAAATTGATGTAAGAAATTATTTTAATAGTTCAAGAAAAAAAAATTTAGTTGATAAGATGAAAAATAATCTCGGAAATAAAAAGAAAAGGATTAAAAAAGTAAATGCTTTTTAAATGATAAATTTTTAATATGATTATTTAGAAAGATGGAATATAATTTTAATAAAATAGAAAAGAAATGGCAAAAAGCTTGGGAAAAAGAAAAAGTTTTTGAAGTAAATATTGATAAAAAGAAAAAGAAATTTTATGTTCTGGATATGTTTCCCTATCCTTCTGGTAAAGGGCTTCATATAGGTCATGCTTTTGTTTTTACTTTAGGGGATATTTATGCAAGATTTAAAAGAATGCGTGGATTTAATGTTCTTTACCCTATGGGATATGATTCTTTAGGACTTCCTGCAGAGAATGCTGCAATTAAAGTAGGGATTCATCCTGAAGAATATACAAAAAATTCAATAGTTAATTTTAGAAAACAGCAAAATGCAATGGGTTGGAGTTATGATTGGTCACGAACTTTTAAGACTAGTGATCCTAATTTTTATAAATGGGATCAGTGGATTTTTTTAAAAATGTTGGAGAAAGGAATTGCATATAGAAAGAAAGCTCCAGTTAATTGGTGTTCAGATTGCAATACTGTTTTGGCTAATGAGCAAGTTGTTAATGGAAAATGCTGGAGACATGAAGATAAAGAAATTGAAATTAAACATTTAGAACAATGGTTTTTTAGAATTACTAATTATGCAGAGGAATTGCTTCAAGGATTGGAGAAAATTAATTGGTCTCAAAGAGTAAAAACTATGCAAAAAAATTGGATTGGAAAAAGTTATGGGACAGAAATAGAATTTGAGATAGTTGGAATAAATAATAAATGGCCAATATTCACTACAAGACCAGATACTATTTTTGGAGTTACATTTATGGTTGTTTCTGCACAGCATATGAAACTTAATGAATTGGTTACAAAAGAACAAAAAAAAGATGTTGATAAATTTCTTAAAAAAATTAAAACAGTAAGTAAAAAATCTTTCAAGGATTCAGTAGAGCTTGAGAAAGAAGGAGTTTTTACTGGAAGTTATGCAATAAATCCTTTAACTAAAGAAGAAATTCCAATTTATGCAGGGAATTTTGTTTTAGCTGATTATGGTTCTGGAATGGTTATGGCTGTTCCAGCTCACGATAAAAGAGATTTTTCTTTTGCAAAAAAATACAAGATTAAGATTAAAGAAGTAATTAAAGGAGGTAATATAAAAAAAGAATCTTATACTGGGGAAGGTATTTTAATTAATTCAGAAGAATTTAATGGTTTGAATAGTAAAGATGCAAAAATAAAAATTATAAAATATTTGGAAAAGAAAAATTTAGGGAAAAAAACTATTCAATTTAAATTAAAAGATTGGCTTATTTCTCGACAGAGATATTGGGGAACTCCAATACCTATTATTTATTGTAATGATTGTGGGATTGTGCCTGTGTCAGAAAAAAACCTTCCTGTTAAACTTCCAGAAAAAGTTAAATTTGGAAAAGGAAATCCTCTCGAAACAAATGAAGACTGGATTAATGTTAAATGCCCTAAGTGTGAAGGAAATGCTAAAAGAGAAACAGATACCCTAGATACTTTTGCTAATTCTTCTTGGTATTATCTTAGATATTGTGATTCTAAAAATAATAATGAAATTTTCAATAAAAAAAATGTGGATTATTGGGCTCCAATTGACCAGTATATAGGTGGGCCAGAGCATATAACTGCCCATTTAATTTATATAAGATTTTATACAAAATTTTTAAGAGATCTTGGCCTTTTAAAATTTGATGAACCTGCATTAAAATATTTTACTCAGGGAATTGTTAAAGGACCAGATGGGGAGAAAATGTCTAAATCAAGAGGTAATATAGTTGAACCTTCAGAGATGATTGAAAAGTATGGTGCAGATTCTTTAAGGCTCTATCTTATTTCAAATTCTTCTTCAGATAAAGATTTTGATTGGAATCCTAATGGAATTCAGAGTAGTTTTAAATTTCTAAATAAAGTTTATGATTATTTTAATAATTTTAAATCAGAGAAAATAAATAATATAATTGAAAGTAAGATAAATAATTCTATTAAGAAAATAACTGAAGATATAGAAAATTTTAAACATAATCTTGCAATTATAAAATTAAGAGAATTATTTAATAATTTTTCAGAAAAGAATATAGACAAGAAAACTGCTGAAAAATTTTTGAAAATGTTTTATCTATATTGCCCTTTTATTACTGAAGAGATTTGGCATAAGTTAGAAAATAAAAGTTTCATTAATTTTGAAAAATGGCCTGAAGTTGATGAAAGCAAAATTAATGTTGAATTGGAAAAACAAGAACAATTAATAGAAAAATTGATAATTGATATTAATCATATTTTTAATTTGATTAAAGAAAAAGAAAACAAAGAAATGAAAAAAGTTTTTATTTATGTTTTACCTAACGAAAAAGAATCATATTTAGATAATTTAGAAATTATTAAGAATAAAATAGATTTAGATATAAATATTTATTCGGTTGCTGATAAAGAAAAATATGATCCTGAAAATAAATCAAAGAAAGTAAAACCCGGAAGGCCAGGAATTTATTTGGAATAAATTTTTTAATATTTATAATAAAAAAGATAGCTTTTTATAATTCTATTAATATTTTATTTTATGGATAATTTTGAAAAAAAGGGGAGAAAAGGACCTCTTATAGAAATTCCTGCAGTTGTTATAATTATTGGAGTTTTATTTTTTATTTTCTTTTTTGCAGCTTTTTATTTGTTTCCAGATAGTGTTAAAACATTTTCAGGAAAATTTAAAAAAGATTTTAAAATTGATAAAATTAAAATAAAATTATATACTTCTAAAAGTTGTGGGGAAGAAACTTCTTCAGGAAATTGTTCTTTAATAAAGCCTTATTTTTGTGATGGCGGATTTCTTGTTGAAAAAGCATCTGTTTGCGGATGTTCTAATTTAATGATTCAGGACGAAGATTCATGTATTTCTAAATATCAGACAGAACCTAAAAATATAACTTTGAAGTATGTCTTGAGGGGAAAAGAAGGTAAAATAGATTATGTTGTTTACAAAGGAATGAATGATTATGTTGCCAATCTTTCAACAAGTATTTATTATTCAAATGGGAAGAAACCCTCTAGAATTGATTTTAAACTTAAGAATATTGATGAACCAAATCAAAGAGAATTTATTTTACCTTTAGTAATGAAAATTCAAGATATTACAAATAATAAAGAAGATCAGTTAAGAATTGCTGTAAGTTTAGTTCAAATGATCCCTTTTCAAGAATCTGAGAAAAATATTACTTTTTTTAGTAAACAATTAGGATATTCTCGACGTCCTTATGAGGTTCTTTATGAATATGAAGGTGTTTGTGGGGAAAAATCAGAATTACTAGCATTGATTTTAAGAGAGATGGGATATGGGGTTGCATTTTTTTATAATAATTTAGAAAATCATGAATCTTTAGGGGTAAAGTGCCCTATTGAATATAGTTGGTATAATTCAAGTTATTGTTTTGTTGAAACAACTGGTCCTTCCATAATTACAGATAATAATATTGAATATGTTGGAGGAATAAAATTAAAATCAAGGCCAGAGGTAATGGTTGTTTCAGAAGGAAATTCTTTAGGAAATGATTTGTATGAATATAAAGATGCACGAGATTGGAAAGAGCTCAGAGTTAAAATAAATGAAAAATGGGGCGTAGGTGTTTTGAATTATTTTAAATGGAGAAAACTTTCAAAGAAATATAAATTAGTTGATATTTATTTTCCTTAATTAGTTTTTTTTAATATAAATATTTTAAATAAATTAGAAATTATTCTAAAACAGCTTTTATTCTTCTAACTCCTGCACTTGAAGATGTTTCTTTTTTTATTTTTAGACTTTTATTTCCTTCTGATAGTTCACAAGTATTTTTTACATGAGGTCCTGAACAGATTTCTTTTGAAAAATCTTCAATAGAATAGACACTTACAATTTCCCCATATTTTTTATCAAAAATTCCCAAAGCTCCTTCTTTTTTAGCTTTTTTTGGAGACATTTCCTCTTTTGTTATTTCACATGAAGATTGTATTTTAGCATTTACCAAATCTTCCACACTATTTAGTTCTTTTTCAGTTAATTTTCTTGGGAAATTAAAATCTAATCTTAATCTTTCAGAAGTTATATTTGCTCCTTTTTGAATTATATTTTCATCTTTTAGAATAGTTCTTAAAGCTGTTAAAAGCAAGTGTGTTGCAGTGTGTAATTTTGTTGTTTCTTTTGAATTATCTGCAAGTCCTGATTTAAATTTTCCAACAGTTGCTGTTCGAGATAATTTCTGATGTTTTTCAAATTCTTTTTGAAATGTTTCTTTATTTATTTTAATATTTTTTTCTTTTGCTAATTCAATAGTAATTTCTAAAGGAAATCCATAACTTTGATAAAGTAAAAATGCATCTTTACCAGATATTTCTTTTTTATTTTTTAAAGATATTTTTTCAAAAACTTTTAATCCTTTTTCTAAAGTTAAATTAAATTTTTCCTCTTCTTTTTTTAATTCCTCAATTATTTTGTTTTTATTTTCCTCTAATTTTTCATATTCAATATATATTTTGAATATTTCTTTTGCAATTTCTGATGTAAATTTTTCTATTTTTAATTGTTTACCATATCTTATTGCTCTTCTAATTAATCTTCTTAAAACATAACCTTGTTCAGAATTGCTAGGAGTTATTCCATCAGCAATTATAAAAACTGAAGCTTTGATATGATCTACAATAATTCTCATTATTTTTTTATTTTCACTATATTTTTTTTGAGATATTTTTTCAATTTTTTCAATTATTGGTTTAAATGATTCTGTTTGATAATTGTCTTCTAAATTATTTAAAACAACAAGAGTTCTTTCAACACCCATTCCAGTATCTATATTTTTCTGTTTTGCTTCTAAATATTTTCCTTCTTTATTTTTATTGTATTGCATTAAAACATCATTCCATATTTCAATCCATCTTTCATCCTCTGGATTGAATTTTTTAGGTACTTGAATTTTGTTAGGAGTCCAATAAAACATTTCAGTACTTGGACCACAAGGACCAGTTTTACCTGCAGGACCCCACCAGTTATCTTTTTTTGGTAAAAATATAATTTTTTCTTTTTGAATCCCTAAATCTTCCCATATTTTTGCAGATTTATTATCTTGTGGAGAATCTTCATCTCCAGCGAAAACACTAACTGCTAATCTTTCAATAGGAATTTTTAAAATTTTTGTTAGAAATTCAAAACTATATTCAATTGCTTCTTTTTTAAAATAATCTCCAAGACTCCAATTTCCTAACATTTCAAAAAAGGTATGATGATAACTATCTCCAACTTCTTCAATATCTTGTGTTCTAATACATCTTTGGACATTACACAATTTTTTCCCTAAAGGATGTTCTTGACCTAATAAATAGGGAACTAAAGGATGCATTCCTGCAGTTGTAAATAATACTGTTGGATCATTTTCTGGGATTAATGATTCATTAAGGATTTCTTTATGATTTTTTGATTTAAAAAATTCTATATACTTTTTTATTAATTCTTTTCTAGTTATCATTATTTATAGGAAGAAATAGTATTTAAAAAATTATTGTGTAATTGTTTTTGAATTTATTCCTGCAAACTTCTCAATTTATCTTGAATTTCTCTAAGTTGTGAATCAAGACTATTATCATATTTTATTATTTTTTCTTTTTGAATTTCTTTTTCTTTAATTAAATTTTTTTCTTCATTATCCTCTTCTAAATTTTCTTTCTTTAAAATTTCTGGGATTTTTAGTTTTGGGATAGTTTTTTTTAGTTTTGTATTATTTAATTTAAAACTTTTTATTTCTTTATAAAGTAATAATTTTAATTCTAACTCTTTTATCCTTAAACTATGATAATTTTTTAATGCTTTTAGAATTTTTAATAAACTTTGTTCAAATTCAAGAATATTTCTTTTTGATTGTACAGCTTCAAGATAATTAAATTTTAGATGAATTAAATCTTCATCTTTCATTTTATTCAATTTTTGAAAAAATATTTCTATCTATTTTTTCAAATTGTTTTTTTATATTTTGAATTTCATTTTCCCAATCTGTTATTTCTCTTTCTTCTTTTTCTTTAACTTTTTTTACTTCAGTAAGTATTTCTTCAATTTCAGATATTTTTTTTTGAGATCCTTTGAATATGTTTAAGCTTTCCTCAAATTTATCTATTCTTATAAAAACAGTATCTGCTCTTTTTGTATTATTTGTCATTGGAGATTGTATTTGAGATGGGAAAGTTTTAAGAGGTTTTTGCATCATTTGTTCTTCTTCATCTTCAAGATTTTCAAATTCATCTGCATCTAAAACCTCTTTATCCTCTTTTTTCCCATTAACAGCGTCTTTGATTAGATTTTGTGAAAATTTTTCTCCTAAAGAACTAATTGGAATGCTAGGTAATTTTCCTAAAGTTTCTTTTTTTTGACTAGAAATAGGTCTCCCGAAATCATTACCTATTTCAGGCAATTCAGGAAGTTTGGGTAATTCTGGTAAAGATGGAAGTCTTATATCCTCTTTTTTTTCTTTTTTTGAAAACCACACCATCTTTTTATTTTTAAATTAATATTTTTAATTTTAACTATTTATTTAAAACTCAATATTTAAATATGGAGTTTTTAATATATATAAGATAGAATATAGGTTTAAAAACTTTTATTTTTTATATTTATTATAAATTAAACAACCGAAAGGTATTTATTTAAATATTTTTTAATAATTCAATGCTAAAAAAATTTCTTAAAGATGTAGTAGTTTTTATCGTCGGTAAAAATGCAGAAAAAATCGTAGATTTAATTGATTCTAAAAAATATGTAAATGAATTCATAATTGCTAAGAAATTAGAAATAACTATCAATCAGACAAGAAATATTTTGTATAAACTTTCTGATTATGGATTAGTTTCTTCCATAAGAAAAAAAGATAAGAAAAAAGGATGGTATACTTATTTTTGGAAAATAGAAAATTTAAAATCTCTTGAATTTTTAAAAGGTATTCTTGAAAAAAGAATAAATCAATTAAGTAATCAAATAAGAACAAGAGAATCAAAACAGTTTTATGTTTGTAATACTTGTAACATTGAATTTAATGAAGAAAATGCTTTGCTTTATGATTTTACATGTAATGAATGTGGTGGTATTTTTTCAATGAAAGATAATACTAAAGTTTTAAGAGAATTTTCTAAAAACAGAAATAAATTTCAAAATGAATTAGAATTTGTTGAAAAAGAGATTCAAAAAGAAAAAGAAAAAATAGAGAAGAAAAAACAAAAAGATTTGAGAAAAGAATATTTAGAAAAAGAAAGGTTGAAAGCTGAAAAAAGAGCTGCAAGAAAGAAATTAGTTAAAAAGAAAATAGTAAAGAAAAAAATTACGAAAAAGAAATTAATTAAGAAGAAATTAGTTAAAAAGAAGAAAGTAGTCAAGAAAAAATCTGTTAAAAAGAAGAAAGTAGTCAAGAAAAAATCTGTTAAAAAGAAAGCTGTTAAGAAAAAGATTGTGAAGAAGAAAGTAGAAAAGAAAAGATTAAAAAAATTAGTTAAAAAAATTAATAAGAAAAAATAAATGGTAAGAGTTTATAAAATTAATTCTGGAAGATCAAAATTAAATTTTTTGAAAAGTTTAAGTGTAAATACTAGTTTAATTTTAATAAATATTGTTTTTTTTATAATAATTTTTCCTCTTTTATCTTTGAAAATTATTCCTGTAGAATATATTGCAATAAAACCCAATAATATTTTAGCAGGAAAATATCTTTGGACTTTTTTAACAAGTATGTTTATGCATGGAGGATTGTTTCATATATTTGCAAATATGCTTTCCCTATTTTTTGTAGGTTCTTTAACTGAAAAAATTATTGGTGCTAAAAGATATTTATATCTTTATCTTGGTTCAGGTTTATTTGCAGGTTTATTTTTTGTTATTGTTAGTAAATTTGTTTTTCTAGGAGATGTAAATACTTTTGCAGTTGGTTCTTCAGGAGCTATTTTTGGAATTGTAGGATTTTTGATGTTAATAACACCTGATCTTCCAGTTTATTTAATGTTTATTCCTATTCCTATAAAAATGAAATATGCTGCTCCTGGAATCTTGGTTGTCTTATGGCTAATATCTATTGAGGGGAATATTCCTATAGGAAATACTGCTCATCTTGGAGGATTAATTTTAGGGGTAGTTTATGGGTTTTATTTAAAGAAGAAATTTCCTAATAAAATAAATATGATAAAAAAACATTTTAGTTAAATTTTTAAAAATGAAAAAAAGAAAAAAGATGGTTAGGGAAAAAATAAATAATTTTAATTTAAAAAATCAATATGAAAAGAGTTTTAGTTATTTGAAAGAATCTAAAAATTATATTTATTTTATTGTAGGAGTATTTTTTCTTTTTGCATTTATTGGTTTTTTTTTTAATGATTTAATAATTTATTTAATAAAATTTTTATTTGGGATTAATCTTGAAGAAAAAATTATGAATTTTATTAAGAATTTAATTGAACAAACAAAAGGGTTGTCTCAGTTTGAATTAATAGTTTATATTTTTAAAAATAATGTTTTGGCTAGTTTTACAGGGATGATTTTAGGGATATTTTTTGGGATTTTTTCTATTATTTTAGTTATTTTTAATGGTTATTTACTTGGCTTTGTAGCTTTAATTAGTGTTAAAAATGAAGGGATTTTAATTTTGTGGAGACTTTTTCCCCATGGAATATTTGAATTACCTGCAGTTCTCATTTCTCTTGGTTTAGGATTAAAATTAAGTACTTTTATTTTTAAAGAAGAAAAGGTAAAAATGTTTAAAGATTACTTAATTAATTCTCTTAGAGTTTTTTTATTTATTATTATACCTCTTTTAATTATTGCAGCAATTATAGAAGGAATTTTAATTTTTCTTGTTTGAGTTAATTTTATATACTATATTTCATTAATATTATTAACTAAATTTTATATAAAAGGGGTAAAAATGGAAAAAGTAAACAATTGGATTGTTACAATTATTGGTGCTTTATTAGTATTATCTTTAATTGGACCTTCTTTAGGATTTGATCAGCTAGGAACTCTTGTAAGTGGAGGGATAACTTCTTGGCTTGTAGCATTAGGTGTTTTGTTTATTGGTGTGACTAAACTTTTAAACAAATAAGCTTATTTGTTTTTCTATTTCTTGTTTTTTTCTTTTATTATATTTTAAATTAATTTTAATTTCTTTAAGATTAAGAAATATTTTATTTTTAAGAAAAATAAATTTATTGAGATAAAGTGTATTTTATTGAAATTGTTGATATATTTTCTGTCCATTTTTTCATTTGTTTTAAAATATTCTGACCAATTTGTTTTTCAATATTAAAATTTACAACATTAATTTTATTTTTTATATTTTCTTCAAGTTTTATCACTATTCCATCCATTATTGTTGGAGCTATCATAATATTTTTTTGATAAGAAATTAGTCCTTTCAAAGAGCCATATAAATTTATTTTATTTGGATATTTTTTTATAATTTCTTGTAAAAAGAAATTTTCGTAGAAAACATTATTATTGTTATTTGATTGAATAATGATTTCTAAATTATTATCTTTTTTTTCTAAAAATTTATTTGCAGCATTTATAATTTGTGGGAGATTATAAATTTCTGTATTAAAATTATTTGATAAAATATATGCTGTTCCTTTTGAAAATTCAAAAATACTTTTAATTATATATGAATTGTGTTCATCCCCATTACAATTAAAAAAATATGTTGAATTATTTTCTATTGCTCTTTTAATATTTTCTCTATATTCTTTTTCACTTTGTAAATCAAACATTTTTTTATCCCTTTAAATCACTAATTCCTAATAAGATAAATAAAAATCCTATTAAGATAATAAACCAGAAAATTCCCCCTTTAAGAAATATCCATGCTGCACTTAAGAAATTAAAATTTATTCCACCTAGTTCTTGGTTATATATTGAGAAATATCCTGCAATTAAAATTGTTCCAATAAGCAAGACCAATCCAACTATTAATTCTGTCCATTTGTTCATTGTATTTATATTTATTATTCTCTATTTAAAAAGATTTTTATGTTGTAATGTATATTCTTATATTCTAATTTTAAAATTTTGATGATATAATTTTTTGTAAAAATTTAAATAGTTTTAATTAATTATTTTTTTATGCTTAGTAAAATACAAATAGAAGAAATAAAAGAGCATTTAAGTAATGCTCAGAATCCTTTGTTTTTTTTTGATAATGATCCGGATGGACTTTGTAGTTTCTTACTTTTACAAAGATATATTGGTCGTGGAAAGGGAGTTCCTATAAGATCTTTTCCAGAATTAAGTAAGGATTATTTGAGAAAGATAAATGAATTAAGTGCAGATTATATTTTTATTTTAGATAAACCTCTTGTATCTAAAGATTTTTTTGAGGAGGTTGAAAAATTTAATATTCCTGTTGTTTGGATTGATCATCATTTTATCAAAGGAGATGTTGAAAAAAGAGATATTCCAAAGTTTGTTAATTATTATAATCCTTTTGTTGATTCAGAAGGAAATGATTTACATAAGACAAATCAACCAACTACTTATTTATGTTATCAAGTATCTAAAAGAAAAGAGGATTTATGGATTGCATTAATTGGATGTATTTCTGATAAGTTTTTCCCTGATTTTTATTTTCAGTTTAAAGATGATTTTCCAGATTTAGTTAATAGTTTAAGTAGAGAAAAAGATGCTTTTGAGATTTTATATAAATCCCAAATTGGAAAAATTGCAAGAATTATGGGATTTGCATTAAAAGATAGAACAACAAATGTAACCAATATGGTAAAATTTTTAATGAAAGTGAAGACTCCTTACGAAGTTTTAGAAGAGAGTAAAAAAAATAGTACTATGCATAATAGATTTAATGAAATAGATAAAAAATATAGGAAGTTTCTTGAAAAAGCTAAAAATAATTTTGATGAATCTGAGGAAATTTTATTTTTTGAATATGGTGGTGATTTGAGTATTAGTGCTGACTTGGCAAATGAATTAAGTTTTATTTTTCCTAAAAAAATTATTATTGTGGCTTATATTAAAGGTATTAAAGCAAATATTTCTGTTAGAGGAAAAAAGATTAGAGAAATTATTTTAAAATCTATTAAAAATTTAGATGATGCTTCAGGAGGGGGCCATGAAGATGCAGTTGGTGTAACAGTTAGAGTAGAAGATTTAAAAAAATTTAAAGAGAATATAAAACTATTTTCAAAGATATAATATATAATTTCAAATAAATTTATATATTATATTTTTATATTTTAAATATGGGAAAGAGGTTATTGATTATTAGTTTGTTATTAGTATTTTCAATTTTAATGTTTTCTTTTGTTTCTGCAAATATTTTTTCTGATGTTTTTAATAAAATAACTGGTAATGTTATTACAGGAAATGTTGTTGCTACAAATTCTATTGCTGTGGTGAGGCCTGATTGTGGAACTTATACTGGAGGTTATACTTGTTATTCTTCTTTATCAGCTTGGGAAGCTGGAGAGCAAAGAGATTTAGTGGCGAGTAATGAAATTGCAATAGCAAGAATTGAAGGAGTTTGGACTCAGCCAGATACAAATATTGTGAATATAAATGGGTGGACAACTTCTCCAACAAATTATATCAAAATTTATACAACACCTGAAGCAAGACATAATGGAGTTTGGAACAAAAGTGCTTATATAATTGAATCTTCAACAAATGGACATACTATTGCAATTAATGAAGCTTATACTAAGATAGATGGATTACAAATTGGTAAAACTGGAGGGGGAGATTCAAGAAATTTAATTAATATTCAGAGTTCAATAGGTGTTGAGATAAGTAATAATATTATAAAGAGAACAGGTGTTTCTTCAAGTACAGGGGGAATATTTGTGGGGAGTAGTTCTGGTGGAGCAAAGATTTGGAATAATTTAATTTATAATGTTTCAACTTTTGGAATACAAGGTTACCCTGATACTTACATTTATTCAAATACTGTTTTTGGGGGAACTTATGGAATATATCATCTTCCAGGAGCAAGTTCAAGAACTTGGACACTTAAAAATAATTTAGTAAATAGTTCTTCAATAGCAGATTTTATTTCAGCTAGTGGAACATATACTTGTGATTATTGTATTTCTTCTGATGCAACAGCAGATGATTTTGGAGGAATAGGAAATAAAATAAACCAAATTGTTAATTTTTTTAATCATTCTAGAGAAAATTTTCATTTATCTTCTTTAGATACTTCTGCAAAAGATTCTGGAATAGATTTATCTTCTGATGTTAATTTAGCTTTTTCAAATGATATTGACGGACAAACAAGAACTGGGACTTGGGATATTGGAGCAGATGAATACATTCTATCAGGTCCTGATTTAACTTCTCCAATAACAACTGCTTCACCTTTAGGAGGAACTTATACTTCAACTCAATCAGTTAAATTAACAACAAATGAACCAGCAACAATTTATTACACAACTACTGGTTTAACTCCAACAATTAATTCAAATATTTATTTAAGTTCAATAACAATAAATTCAAATACAACTTTAAAATTTTTCTCAAAAGATACTGCAGGAAATTTAGAAAATGTTAAAACTCAAAATTATATAATAAACATTGGTGGAGCTCCAACAGATACAACACCTCCAATTCTTTCAAATGGTCAGCCTTCAGGAGTTCTTGTTTCAGGAACAACTCAAACAACTTTAACACTTCAGACAAATGAAAATTCAACTTGTAAATATTCAACAACTGCCGGAACAATCTATTCAAATATGATAAATACTTTTTCAACAACTGGAACTACAACTCATTCAACAATTGTAACTGGTTTAGCTAATGGACAGAGTTATA
>CAYPDP010000012.1:0-15141 GCA_964409555.1 Candidatus Woesearchaeota archaeon
GAACTTTCTCCTAATGAACTTATATTATCAAAATTCATCATCAATACTAAACTATAATCATACATCGTATAATTTGTATTATTCCAATTATAAGTTACATTTGATAAATCAGAAGCATTTGTAATTGAAACATTTATTATAACATTTGTTGCTGATTGAGTTATTGCATTTGCAGGAGTTGGAGATATAAAACTTATCGAAGGAGCTTGTGAATCTAAAACATTATAATCAACACTTACATTATATAATTCAGGAGTTATAGAAGAATCCTCACTTGTAAAAAAAGACTTATATTGGAAATATCTATTATTATTTAAATTCAAGTTTCCAAAAGAATTTGTAAACTTGTTATCAACTCCTTTTTTATAAATATTCATTATCTCTGCATCTGATAAACTTCTATTCCAGATTGAAACTTCATCAATTGTTCCATTAAATGAATTATTTCCAGAAATTGCTGCATCTTCTCCAATCCTTATCTCCCTATTATTTGTGCTATGTAAATTCAAAAGAGTATCTATTCCAGAATCTTCTGAAACACCATCAACATAAACATCTATGTTACTTCCATTCCATCTTCCCACAACATGATACCAATTTCCTGTTTCTATTTTAGTTGTTCCAGTTGCATAAGAGCAATTTGATAAAGTTCCATCAGCACAAGCAACAAATCTTGTAACATTATTTCTAATCTGTAAAGACCATACTCTATTTTCTCCAGTAGAAAGATATTGAGAGATTATTTCAGCATTTCCTCCTGAATCAAAAGTAGATGGTTTTATCCAAGAAGCAACTGTAAAAGCTCCAGATCTTGAAAAATTAAAATTAGAATCATTGTAATCTACCCTAATAGTTCCATTAATTCCATTAAAATTAAAAGCAGTATTAAATTTCCCAAGAGAACCATAATTAACTCCTTTTACTAAACTAACAGAATTATTTTTTCCAGAATAATCTATAGGATTTCCTGATGCTTCATTTAAATGCATTAACAATACATTTCCAATCATATCTGTTCCATTTAAATTATAAGTTGTTTCATCAAAATTATTATTTCTTAATTCATCTGTTCCGTAAGGCCCTTCAAAACTCTCTCCAGAACAAAAAGCATCATCACAACTCTTAGCTTGAAAAGTTAAATTTGTATTAAAAATTAATTCTGTTAATCCTTTTATATTTGAAAAAGGTCCTCCATTAAAATTACCATTTTGTTTAACCCAATTTATCCCATAATCTGTTGACATAAAAACTCTTTCAATAGTATCTACTACAAAAAATCTATCTTGATTATCAATAAGCATTTTCTGACCATTAGTAGTATAAGTAGTAAAACTATTAGGCATTAAATTCCAACTGACACCTTGGTCTGTTGATTTGTATATTTTTTTATCCAAAAGAATGTAAATATTTCCATTTGAATCAATTTCTAAATCATCAGTAGCACTACCACCCCCATAACCTGTTGTTTGTGTTATCCAAGAAATTCCCAAATCAGAAGATTTAAAAACAGAACCAGAACCATCCACAATAAAAATTGTTCCTAAAGAATTTACTCCCATTCCTTTTGCATTATTTGTAGCACCCCCGTTAAAGTCCCCTTGCAAATTCCAATTTAAACCAGAATTATTGGATAAATAAACATCTCCAGATGCGTCCACAACAAACAAATCATTTCCTAAACCTTCTTCTCCTACTAGAAGTCCACTATTTGCAAAAGAATTATTTATAACACTCCAGTTCAAACCTTTATCACCAGACCTCCAAACTTCCTTATTTGAATTTGAAAGAATGTATAGATAATTAGTGTCAGAAAACATGTCTTGAGTATCGGTAGTTCTTCCGTAATTTAATAAAGTAGTTGACCAATTTAAACCTTGATTAGAAGATTCATAAACATCCCCTCCACCATCAACTGCAAACAATTTAGACATAGTATTCAAATTTTCATTCCAACTCAAATTATTCCAACTTGATAAAGAACCTGCATCAAAAATTCTACTTATATAATCTCCAGATAAATTATTTCCATTCAAGACAATTGAACTTCCATTATAAATTGTATTATTATGAGTCCCATTATTAAAATCACTCTGATTCAAATCTTGAAAAACCGCAGAATATACAAAACCAGTCAAAGATAAAATCAAAAGCCCAGCTATAATTGATAAACTAATAAAATACCTCTTTTCCATATAATAAAGTCTATTTTTTTATTTAAATAACTTTTCAATAATCTCAAAAAATTATACTAATAAAAATATTTAAATATGCTCAATAATTAAAAATTATATGAAAGAGAAAAACAAAATTCATTTATTTTTAATATATTCTTTATTAATTATATTAATCACAATATCAATAACAGCTTTAACAATAGCTCAAGATTATAAAATTTCTATCTCAACATCTAAAGAAACTTTTAATGCAGGAGAAAATATTACTTTAAAAGTTACTCTTTATGATTCAAACAACAATCCTATTAAAGATAAGGTATTAGTTATCTTGGAAGATGCAGAAAAAAATATAAAAATCGAAAAACAAATTCCTTCTAACGAATTTGTGGATATATCCTTAAATTCAAATAATCAAAAAGTTAGTTATGGACAAGGAAAGATAATTGCAAAATATAAAGATTCTACTACTGAGAATTTCTTTATTATTGAAATTCAAGAACTTGCCAAATTTGAACTTGACAAAGATAATTTAATTATAACAAATATTGGAAATACAAGATATTCAAAAACGATTCAAATTCTAATTGGAAATACTTTGGGGACAAAAAACCCTAAATTAAACATTGGAAAATCTATAAAATATAAATTAATAGCTCCAGAAGGAGTTTACAATATAAAAGTTACTGATGGTAAAACAACTCTAAAAAGAGAAGAAATAAAATTAACTGGAACTGGGAATGTTATTGGAGCCTTAGATGAAACTAAAAATCAAATAGGTGGAATAACAGGAGGAATAAGTCCTAACGAAAATCAAGACTTTGCTTTATTGAATTATGCTAAAAAAAGTAAATTTATTTACACTTTTATTTTAGTTATTTTTGGGGCAATGGTTCTTTTAGCTATTGAAAAAAATTTCAGAAAAAAAATTAATTCTTAATTAAATTTTATCTTTTACAATCTCTATACATTAATCCTAAAAGAATTAATATTAAAATAAATACTATTCCTGATCTTATAAAACCACTCAAACCAAAATTATCAATTTCTAAATTAAATTTAGTATTAACTTCTTTATTATTAATCACTAAATGAATTTGATAATTTCCTGATTTCTTAAAATTATATTTTACACTATAATATCCTTTTTCTTCTGATAAATTCAAATTAATAATTTTTCCTTTATGTAATTCAATTTTCACATTTAAATTTTTCAAAGAATTATTATTTTTATCAAGAATAATAAAATCTAAACGTGTAATTTTTTTTGTTATAGGAAATTTAGGCTCTGACAAAAATTGTATATTATATTTTTCAGAATTAAAAATTTGTGGATCTTTTTCAATTGTATGAGCACTAGCTAAAAAAATAAAAAATATTATTTCTATGAAAATTATAATTAAATTATTTATTTTTCTCATTTTTACACCTCCTCCAAATAATTGGAATTATTATGAATATTAACATTACAAGCCAAGGTGCATATGAAAAATATTTCTCAATCTCAGTTGGATTCACAGTTATATTAAAAAATTCTGCAGCAGCAACTGTCTCTGTTAATCTTGGGGAGATACTTTCAGCTAGGTTATTCCATCCGATATGAATAAAACTTGATTCCCAGAAATTCATTCCAAACAAACCAATTGTAAAGATAAAAACTCCAACTAAAATTAAAATCCACCCCATTATTTTATCAATTGATTGTTTTTTACTTATTATCCATGAACTTGCATTAATTCCCAAAATTGCAAGTATTGATAAAAATATTAAAGGTGTTGCTCTCCCTAATCCATGTATAAATCCTAAAGCTGCCCCGTTAGTAACTGTTGCTTCTGTCGCAATATAAACAAGCATGACATAAAAAGCTGGATTTGGACAGCCCACTCCAGCATTTCCTAAAAGCAGTCCCATAAAAAAAGATTTTGAATAATCTTTTTTCTGTTTTAAAAATTGAGGGAGGGGAAGTTCTGGAAGATGTATGTGTAATAGTTTTAATTGAGTTAATCCAAAAATATACGCCACTATTCCTGCAATAAAAAGCATACCTTTTGAGAAATTATCAAGTCCAAAATAATTTCCTAAGAGTGCGACAACAACCCCATATATTGTTAAAGTTATTGCAATGCCTAATCCAAACATTATTGCCATCAATAAGCCTTTTTTATAGCCCTTTCCAGTACTCAATGGAATTATAATAAAAACTAGAGGCAAAGTGCAAGGTAAAAATATCATGCTCAATCCTGCAACATATGCTAGCGTTAAACTTACAGGATGTTCCCCAACAGCGAGCCAAATTAAACCAATAATTATAATAGATAATAATGCAAAAGATATGGTTACTAATGCAATTTTGGTATTTTGATTGCCCATTTTAAATTAATAAATATTTTCAATAGAATTTCTTCAACTTACTGATTTATCATCTATTATTTTCGCTTTATATAATCCCTCGAATATATTTGAATTAACAATTTCTTCTTTTGTTAGTTTTGATGAATCATAAATAACTGTTCCCCCTCTTTTCTCCAAAGTTATATTTGTCTTGATAATTCCATCTAATTGAAGCAAACTTGTTGATACACCTTTTGAACAATAGGGGCAAGTCATTCCACTAATAGCCAGCTCAACTTCTCTAAACTTTCCTGAAGAAATTTCCTCTTGTGATAATTCCCTACTTTTATGAATATTATCAAATGCAGGAATATCATAATTAGAAGTTGTATCAAGTTTAATATCAGAATTTTTATTAATTAGTTTAAAGCCGATAAATATGAGTACAACTAATGTTACAATAACTACTGCTCCTATTAATAAATTTTTATTTTTCATTTTCACATACTATACCTCATAAAGTAATAAGATAAATAAATTGCTGAAAGTATCAAAATTATACCTGTAATTTTTTTAATAATTTGTGAAGATGCAGCAATTTTTTCAACTAATATGTGCTTTGAATATGCGACTAATATTGTGGTTACAATCATCGAGAATCCAAATGCTGCAGAATATAAAATAAATGAGAACAACCCTGTAAAAAAGTTTCCTGTTGCAATTGGTATGATGACAAGAGGCACAAAAACTAACATTGCACAGCCCAATGCAGCTGCACCATAGAGTATTCCAAAAAAGAACAAATTATTCTTTACTTTACCCCTTATAATTTTTTTATTAATCAGGCGATATAAATAATTATTTTTAAAACTATAATTTATAATTAATGCAACTCCAATAATTAATAAAATAAATGCTATGATTGGCTTGCTTATTGAGAAATACCTTGCAAATGAAGTCCCAAAAATAGTTAGTAGCAATCCTAAAGTAAAATATAAGACAAAAATTCCTGAAGCTGCTATTGAACCCATTTTAAAAGCATGCTTGAATTTGTTTTCTTTAGAAAACTTTGAATAATATTTAGTATTTTCAGAATTTTCTTTAAGCTCCAGATAATACGCAGCATAAGCAGGAATTATGCCAATAGCACATGGTGCAAAGAAACTAATTAATCCTGCCAAAATAGCAAATAAATAAAATAAAAAAGGAGGAAAGTTCTTTATATTAAACAAATTCAGCAATATGAATTGAGTCCATATTTTAAATCCAATAAAGATAATTACTGCAAGTAATACAAAGAACATTGCAAGAAATAAATAATTTTTCGTTTTTTGATTCATTTAATTTCCTCCAACATCTAATATTTTCTTCTTAAGTTCAGATTCATCCACATACCCCTCGAATTCTAATTTTCCATTCAAGAAAACAGCAGGAGTAGACATAATATTATTCTCCAAAACTTTTTCAGGGTTTTTAACGATATCTATTTTTTTAATTTCAACATTTTTGAAAGACTCTGCTAAAGAATATATTTTTTTTATAGCACTTTCACATTTACTGCATCCTAATTCGCTCGTTAAAATTTCTATTTTTACTTTTTTCATTTTTTATTATTAAATTTTTCATCACTAATTACTTCTGCCGAATATTTCCCAGTAAATGCTTCACTATTTAATATCTCTTCTTTAGATATTCTATTTGTATTATAAATCACTTCCCCAGTTCCTTTAGAATAACTAACTTCTGCTTTAACAACTCCATCTAAACCCTGCAAAATACTTTGTAATCCAGATGCACAACCAGTACAAGTCATTCCATTTATCTTAATGTTTAATATATGAAGATTTGAATTTTGATTATTAATTAAATTATTAGTTGGATTAACATTTGCCTGAGTTTTTTGAATAGCATTATTATAAATAATTGGACTTATCAAAGGCATTAAAATATAAAGAGCAATAAAATAAAATAACACCATAGACAAAATAACAGATATTATAAAATTCCTCTCTTTTTTTAAGCCTTTAAGAGTAAAACAATTAGTTTTACAAGTTTTATTTTTTTTATTTAAATGTAAAAATATTACTCCTATCATAAATAAAAATCCGATTCCTAAAAAGTAGGGTTTATATTGACTAATGCTTAAAGCAAAAGATACACTTCCTAATCCTAATAAAACTATTATTAAAGGACCTACACAACACAAAGAAGAAAAGAAACCACTCAAAATTCCCTTACCAATTCCTTCTTTTATTTCTGAATTTTTATTATTTTTTTTCATTTTTTATTATTTTTTATTATTTTCCGAAAAATGAAATGCTAGAAAATTTCTTATTTTCTTTGTTTTTCATTTTAATTATATTTATTCTACACAACATGCCATATCATCTAAATTTTGATTAAAACTTTGTGCAACTTTTTTAATCATTTCACTCATAGTTGGAAAAACATGAACAGTATCACGAATATCATCTATTGTCATTTTATTTTTAATTGTATAAACTGCTGTTGTAATAATATCTGCAGCCATTGGAGAAATAATTTCAACCCCTACAACTTGTTTTGTTTTATGATTTAAAATCATTCTAATCAATCCCCTTGTATCTTTAATTGCAAGAGCTTTTTCAACATGTTCTAATTTAATTGTAGAACATAAACAAGTTTTATATTTTTTTACATATTCTTCTTCAGTTATCCCTACAAATGCAACTTCTGGAGAAGTAAAAACAGCAGAAGGAATTTCATTATAATTTATTGTTTTTTTTGCATTTTCAAAAATATTTAAAACAGCAACACTCCCTTCTTTTGCAGCAGTTGTTTCTAAAGAAATCAATCCATTAACATCACCGATGGCATAAATATTTTTTTCAGACGATTGCATAAAATTATTTACTTTAATAAAATTTCTTTCATTCAATTTAACTCCTGCTTTATCAACATTAATATCTTTAGTATGGGGATTTAAACCAGTTGCTAAAAAAAGTAAATCTGAATTTATTTTTTTCTTTTTTCCATTTATTGAAACAATTATTTCAATTCCTTTAGAAGTTTTTTTAATTTCTTCAAAAATAACTTTTGTATGAATTATCACACCTTCTTCTTCAAGATATTTTCTTAATTCTTCTCCAATAATAGAATCCATTTTATTAAGAATTTTTGAACGTTGTAAAACAATTACTTTTATTCCAAAATGATTAAAAATTTGAGAAAATTCCATTGCCTGAGGACCTCCACCGATAATTGTAATTGATTTTGGTTTTTTATTTAAATCAAAAATATTAACATTTGTTAAATAAGGAACATTTTCTATTCCTTTTATTTTAGGAATAAATGTAGAAGCCCCTGTAGCAATTATAATATAATTCCCATAAAATTTTTCTCCATTAACTTCCACAATATTTTTATCAATAAACTTTCCTGTTCCTTCCATAAAATCAACATATTTTTGTTTTTGAATAACATTTCCATAATTTTTTTCTCTAAAACCTTCAACCATTTTTTTTGTTTCTTTCAAAGCTTTCACAAAATTTATTTCTCCTTTAATATTAATTGCTTTAAATTTAGAATGAGTTGAATAATAATATTCATGTCCTTGATGAAGCATTATCTTAGAAGGAACACATCCCACATTTACACAAGTTCCACCAAGGGGAAGTATTTTAGAATCATTAATCATTAAAGTTTTCTTTTTTAATTTATTAGAAGCATTTGATGCTGCAAATGCTCCTGCTCCACCTCCAATAATTATTAAATCATATTTTTTCATCTTTTAACAACCCCACAAGATTTATTCTTTAAAATTCCACAAGCTTCAAGTCTTTTATTATATGTTCTAATATATTTATCAATTTCTCTTAAAATAGGGACTATATGTTTTTTATCCAATTCATAAATTTTATTTTTACCATCCCATTTAAAATTTACAAAACCACAAGCCTCCAAACATTTCAAATTATGAGAAACTCTACTTTGTTCAAACTTTAAATCTTTACAAATTTCTTTTACACTTTTAGATTTCTTTTTAAGTGATTTAATTATTTCAAATCGAGTATTATTTGAAAATGCTTTAAAAAATAATTTATATGATGTTTCAGTCATATGATAATACCATCATAAATACTATTTAAATGTTTCTCTTAAATTTTATATAAAATTAATTCATTCTCCAATAATTTTTACAAGAATTTTTTTATTCCTCTGACCATCAAACTCCCCATAAAAAATACTTTCCCAAGGACCAAAATCTAATTTTCCATTTGTTATTGCAATTGTTACTTCTCTTCCCATAATTGTTCTCCATAAATGACTAAAACCGTTATCCTCTCCTGTCTGATGATGAAAATAATCTTTTTTCATAGGAGCAAGTTTTTCCAACCACTGCTTAAAATCTTTTAACAATCCAGATTCATTATCATTAATAAAAACACTAGCAGTAATGTGTTTTGGATTAACTAAAACCATTCCTTCAATTATATTTGATTCTTTAACAGCTTCTTTAATTTGAGAAGTTATATTAACAAAATCTATTCTTTTTTCAGTATTAATAATTAAATTTTTTGTATATATTTTCATTTTAATTCCCCATGAAAATTCCAAAAACCCAAATTACCTTTACAAGGAATTTCATGTATTCTTTGAGCATCTTTTAAAATAAATCCATAATTTCCCCAAAAATCAGAAGCTAAATGTAAATTTCTATCTTTTTCGTGTTCTTTTTTATCCTCATATTTTTTTACATCAATTAAATTAACTTTCCCTATAATAACTCCACAAGACAAATTTTCAAATCCAAATTTTTTCATTGCATCTTCATCAGGTTTTTTAGAAGCATGAATTAAAAATTCCCCTCTAAATTTCGTATTCCATTTTCTTAATTCTATTTTTTTCCTGCCTTGAATAATTAATTCTGCAAAAGGCTGTTTTAAAGATAATGCTTTCATTTCAAATGTTCTAAGACCTCTGGCAACTCTTTAACATTATCTTCTTTTGTAAAATGTCCTTTGTGTTTTTTTATTATTATTTTTGCTCCAAAACCTTTTCTAAATTTTTCTACCTCATCCAAATGAACATGAGGATCATTATCAGAAAAAATGCAAGTAAAATTTCCAGTATGATCTGAAACTCTTTCAAGATTTATCTTTGAATTTATCCAAGGATGAGCTATTTCTAATTCTTCTGGTTCAAGATTTATTAAATCAAGCCAAGGTGCAATAAAAACACATCCTGCAATTCTTTTATGTTTATGTAACTTTTCAAGAAATCTCATTATTGTTTGACATCCAATACTATGTCCAATAAAATAAGTATGTTCATCTAAATAATTTATATTTATATTATCTTCCAAATATTTTACCCAATTCTCTATCTTCGGATGTTCTGAATTAGGCATATTAAAAGACTTAACATCATACCCTTTTTTTTCCAACTCTAATTTAATCCAATCAAGCATAGGCTCTTTTGAACTTCCACCCAATCCATGAATTATATATACTTTTTTCATTTTAAAACTCTTTTTATATTTTAAAGCGGAGGATGGGACTCGAACCTAAAAACCACCTGCGGGTTTTTGATCCTGCATCCCAAATCATAGATTTGAATAAAAACCACCTGCGGGTTTTTGATCCTGCATCCATTCTTCATCCCTCTTAAAGCGGAGGACGGGACTCGAACCCGTGAAAATTCGCTCTGCAGGCGAACGCAGTTGCCGCTGTGCCACCTCCGCATAAAACAGAAACAATAAAAGCATTTATTAAGATTTCTCTTATATAATTCTATGATAGAATTCGTAATATTTCCACTATTAGGATTTATAATAGGTTGGCTTACAAACTTCATAGCAATAAAACTTTTATTTCATCCAAGAAAAAAATTTTTCTTTATTCAAGGATTAATACCTAAAAGGAAAAAACAAATAGCAGAAAAAATATCTCATGTAAGTTTAGACCTTATGCCTGAAAAATTCTTAAAAATAATTGAAATACCTTTAATTGGTAAAAAAGTTGAAAACTATTTTAAAAAAGAATTACAAACAAAAATAGAAAATCTTCCAGATAAAGAACTTGAAAAAATAATTTTAAAAGTTTCAAAAAAAGAATTAAAATTCATCGAACTTTCTGGAGGAATTTTAGGATTAATCATTGGTTTAATAGAAGCAATCATAATTCAATTTATATAAATTAATATGCCCCGGACAGGATTCGAACCTGCGACCCTCTGCTTAGAAGGCAGATGCTCTATCCAGACTGAGCTACCTGGGCATTAATAAATCAAAAAAAATGTCTTTAAAAATTTTTGTTTTCTGTTAAATCTCCACACTCATTAAATCTTTTGCCAAAAAACTATTCTTAAAAATTTTTTTAGCTTCTTTTAACATTTTTTCTTGATTTTTAGTATATCTCTGACTAATATGTGTAAGAATTAATTTTTTTGAATTAGAATCTTTTGCAATTTTACCTGCCTGTCCAGAAGTTAAATGATGATATTCTTTAGCTCTTTTCTCTTCTTCTGAACTAAATGTAGATTCACAAACGATTAAATCAGAATCTTTAACAAAAGGAATAATCCTTGAATTCAAATTTGTATCTAAAACAAAAGAAATTTTTTTACTATTTTCAATAAAAGTTAAATCTTTCACAAAATATTTTTTTCCTTTATGAGAAATATCTTTTCCTTGTTTTAATTTTTGTAACAAAGGACCAGATGGTAATTTTGATTTTTTTAATTTATTTTTATCAATTCTCATTTGTTCTTTTTTAACAAAACTATAAGCATTGCATTCCACACCATGAGTCATCTTTTCTACTTTAAGAAAAAAATCTTCTGTCTCAAAAAATTTCTTTTTTTTATTAAGTTCAATAACTTTTATTGAAATTTTCCCGAAAAAAATAAATGTTTTTAATAAATTTTTCATAAAAATACTTGTTCCTCTTGGACCATAAATCAAAAGTTCCTTATTATATCCACTAAATGCTAAAGTCTGTAATAATCCTGGAAGTCCTAAAATATGATCTCCATGCCAATGAGTTATCAAAATTTTATTTATTTTACAAGGATTTAAACCAGCAATTCTAAATTGTCTCTGGGTTCCCTCTCCACAATCAATTAAAATATTTTCATTTTTATATGTCATAAAAATTGAAGTATGATTTCTTTCTTTACTCGGAACTGCATCACTTGTTCCAAGAAAAACTATTTTTATTTTATTTGTCATTCTTTATAAGATTAAAAATAGTTTTTATAAGTTTTGAAAAATTTAATTATTTAAATTCAAATTTTTTAATTGATTAATTTCATTATTATTTAAAGAAACATTAAAAATAATAATATCATCTATTTTTCCATTAAAAAAAGAATCCAAAGGAACCACTAATAAATCCCCACTATTTCTAGTTGAAGCCCCAATTGCAATTGGTTCCTTATTTCCAATTCCTCCAGAATAAGATAAATTAATAATTGGTGGATAATTATCAAGATATAAATTCATTCCTCCATCTCCGAATTTTAATGCCACAAAATACCATTTATTCCTTTCTAAAGAATAAGGCATTTCTATAAAAAAATCATTAAAAATATTTCGTAATCTAACTTTAAGTTTTGAATTTTCAATATAAATTGTTAAATGCCCACCAGTTCCATAATTAATAGCATCTTTTGAAAAAATGCCTTGAGTTAAAGAGAGATCATCTGATTTAAACCATAAAATAATTGTTCCGTTATCAATTAAAAAATCATCTGAAGAAGGTATTTCAATATATTTACTTGTTACTGCTCCCTCAAATTTACAAGATTTTCCAAATTTTCCCCCAACATTACAATCCGCTCCATTTTTAATGCTTCCAAAATGACCACTTATTTCATCATCTACATTTCCTTCAAATCTCCACCAAGAAATAAGCCCAAAATGACTTTTTAAGGAATCAATTCCATTAAGATTATAACTATCTGTTTTTCCTCCAAGCTCTTCTTCTCCAGAAGGAGTTTTATAAATTGGTGCAATAGATATTTTTTCAATAAAACCAATATTTGAAATTTCAGAAGAATTTATTTTAAAAATTTCCAAACCAATTTCCTTAATATTTGTTGTCCTTTTAACAATTATAGAATTAATTCCGTCTGAAATTATAAATTCTACGCCAACAATTTCCCCAGAACCTACATTTCTCTTTAATGTTAAAAATAAATCCCCATTATTATTCACTTTAATATTTTGAATACTCAATTTAACAAAAAAAGAACCTAACCAAATATGACCAACCCCTTTAACAATTAAATTATTTACAATGACCCATAAAATTCCTATAGCCACTAAAACTAACAAAATTATAATTAAAGTTGTTATAACTCCTGAAACACCTTTCTTTTTCATAGCTAAATAAAAGAATCTTATTTTAAAAATCTTTAATTTAAAGTCAAGACTATTTAAAATTAAAATTCAAAATTTATAATGAACTTGTGAAAACAAAACAACACAAAACTATTCTTTTTTCAATGCAGTTGATGCCGGAGAAATGAATATAATTGTATCTCCTCTTAAAAAAGTCAATCCAATATTTCTTTTTATTTCATTATTTTGCATTTCCTTAGTATTATCCAAAACTAAATTTATATGGATATCAAAGGCTAGCAAAGTTCCTACAAATTGTTTATCTCCTTTTAGATGCACTAAAACTTCTGTATTCTTAGAGTTGTTCAGCAAATCCAAAGGTCTTTCAATTCCGTTAACCATAATTTAGTTTTGAAAAAGTTATTTATAAACCTTCTTATAATTAAAACTCTATAACAGAAACCTATTTAAAGTAAAAATCTACTTTAAATGAATAGGATAAAACAAAAATGAAAAAAGGAAGAAAAATAACTGGCGGAAAATATATAAAAAGAAGAAAGAAAAGACTTCACGAATTGCCTGGACAAAAAATAGTTGTAAAACTTTCAGAAACTGAAAAAAGAACTTCAAAAAGAACTCGTGGAGGAAACAAAAAAAATTTTATGTTAAGAGCAAAATATGTTAATGTAAAATTAGAAAATTCTAAATCAAAAAAAGTTGATACTAAAAAAGAAGAGATAAAAAATGTTTTAAAAACTCCTTCAAATAGATTCTTAGCAAGACAAAATATTATAACAAAAGGAACAATCGTTGATACTTCTTTAGGAAAAGTAAAAATAACAAACAGACCTTCGCAAGAAGCAGTTATTAATGGAATTCTAATAGAATAATTTTAATTTTTAAAATAAAAATTTACTACTCTAAAAAACTATAAAAACAGAAACATTTATAAATAGAATGTATTTATAAGCGTTACGATAAGTTTATAAATAAATTCTAATAAAAATGGCTAATATAAGGAAATGTCCTGAATGTGGAGGAATAAATCTCACCTATGATTCGCATTTAGGGGAAGTTATATGCAATGATTGTGGATTAGTTGTTGAAGAAAAAATGGTTGATACAGGTATTGATTTATCTGGAAAATTCAATAAATCTGAAAAAAAAGGTCGTGGAGGAGCACCAATAAGTATGCAAAAATTCGATAAAGGCCTTACAACTAATGTTGGAGAAATCTCAGACATATATCGACTTGAATCAGCACAAACAAGAAAATTCTTAAGATTAAAAAAATGGCAAGAAAGAGTCTCAACAAGCATTGAAAGAAATTTAAGATTGGCTATGGCTGAATTAAGAGTTACTGCTTCTTATCTAAACTTACCAAATGTTGTAAAAGATGAAGCTTCAAGAATTTATAATTATGTTTTGCAAAGAGGATTAGTAAGAGGAAGAGCTATGGAATCAGTAATTGCAGCTTGTCTTTATACTGCTTGCAGATCTTATAATATTCCAAGAACTTTAGATGAAATGGCAACTGCCTCAAATGTTGAAAGAAAAGAAATAGGAAGAACATATAGATTCATAATAAGAAAATTAGGAATTAAAGTAAAACAAAGCTCTCCAAAAGATTATATCTCAAGATTCTCTTCAGTATTAAAATTATCTCCAAAAACACAAAACGATGCTTTAAGAGTTTTAAAAAAAGCAGAAGAAGTTGAATTAACTTCTGGAAGAGGACCAGCAGGAATATCTGCAGCTGCACTATATGTTGCAGCATTAATGAATGATGAAAAGAAAACTCAAAGAGAAGTTGCAGATATTGCAGGAATAACTGAAGTTACAATAAGAAATAGATACAAAGAATTAATTGATAGATTAGGTCTTGAAAGCAAAATAAAGCAAAAAGAAAAAGAAACAAAGAAAAAGAAAAAAAAATTATTGAAAATTTAATCAAAAATACTTTTTCTGATACTAATTCTTGAATTTTCTAAAATTTCTTTTCTTTTTAAATAAAAATTATTTAATAAAAAAACAATTAAATAAATAAAAAGAGGAAATGTCCACCAATAATTATTAAAAATAAAATTTATAGAAACAAATATATAAACTAAAATAAATAAAAAAATAACTGATATCCAAATAATTTCATTTTCAGAAAAATCTCTATTAAACATAATAAATATATTAAAATATTAATTAAATACTTTATTATGTTATAAAATATATATCTAAAACTTTTTATATGATTAATATTTGATAAAGTTACTATTCTTGAGCCAAATTCAAGGGAAAGTTGATAAGAAAACCGTTAGGTGT
>CAYPDP010000012.1:15241-21064 GCA_964409555.1 Candidatus Woesearchaeota archaeon
TTATCAGCCTTGAGCCAAATTCAAGGGAAAGTTGATAAGAAAACCGTTAGGTGTTTATCAGCCTTGAGCCAAATTCAAGGGAAAGTTGATAAGAAAACCGTTAGGTGTTCTTATGCGGGAGTGCCGGAGCGGTCAAACGGGACGCGCTCAAAACGCGTTGGCTTAGTGCCTGCGAGGGTTCGAATCCTTTCTCCCGCATTAGGATTAGAACACGAGCAGAGGGTTTGAATCACTTCAAAATATACTTGTTTTGAAGTCCCAGAAATTTTTAATTTCTGGGCTTTCTCATGCATTAGTATTTTTAAAACTATTTCGAATATTTTCTATATGAATAAAAAAGAAAAGTTTAAATATTAGAAATTATTATAATAAATATGAATAAAGATTTATGTAACAAAAAACATATGAAAGGACTAATTTCAGAGATTGCATTTTTTGCATCATTATATTATGCACAAATATTACTTAATGTAAAAGGAAATCTTTGGATAACAAGTTTAATACTCTGGATTTTAATAAATATTTCTATTATGCATTGTCCAGTATTACATAATTGTAATAATAAAAAATAATTATTTACTTTTAAAAATTAATTTTCTAAAAGAATTCAAATATCCTATTAAAATATTTTTTGAAGAAGATTTAACTATTTTAAAAATTAAAACAAGTAAAGTTAACAAAAATAAACCTAAAGAAAATCCACCAATAACATCACTAAACCAATGAACATTAAGATATATTCTACTAAAACCAATTAATAAAATTATAATTATATTACTTATAATAAAAATATTTTTTAAAACTTTATTTTTTATATCCTCTTTAAATGAATAAAGTAAAATTGAAAAAAAGATTATTGATACAGTTGCATGTCCACTTGGAAAACTATATTCTGAAATTTTAATTAAAGCATTTTCTGGCCTTACTCTCTGCAAAATAATTTTTATTATTGACTCAAAAGATAATCCTGCTCCTAAACCAAAAAATAAAAATAAAGAATAATACCATTTCTTTTTATAAATAAGAAAACCAGCAAAAATAATTAAGATAATTATAAAATGTAAAGGAGAAAGAATATTTGTAATAAAAATCATTATTTTATTTAACAAAGGATTCCATAATAAAACTATCTTTGTATTTATCCAAAAATCCAATTTAGTTATAAACTCCCTATCCACAATATCTTCAATAACTTTAAAAAATAAATACAATGAAAGAATATTAATAATCAAAATATAAAAATATTTTTTAGAAAAAATATGTTTTATTTTATTTATATATTTATAAGAATAAATAATTAATATGCTTAAAATAATTGCAATAAAAATAAATCTTCCAATATATTTTGATGCAACTTCATAACTTTCTCCAAAAATAAAACCAATCAAAACAAATGAAACTGCCCAACTAATTCCTCCAAGAATATTATATGCAAGAAATTTAATAAAAGATACATCTGTTAAACCTGCAATAAAAGGAGCAAAAGCTCTTGTTAAAGGATTGAATCTTCCTATAATAAGGGATTTTCCTGTATGATTATTCATTAATTTTTTTGTTTTTATAAAATACTCTTTTTTAAAAAAGAAATATTTTCCGTATTTTGTAATAAAAGAATATCCGTATTTTTTACCCAAGTAATATCCAATTAAATCCCCAATAATTGCTCCTAATGATGCAAGAATAATAACATCCCCTAAATCTAAAATACCTAATTTAGATAAAAATCCTCCAAAGATAACAAGAGTCATTCCAGGAACAATTAATCCAGTAATTGGATTTGCTTCCAAAATTGCTGCAAGAAAGACAATCCAGTATCCCCAATGATTCAAAAGAGGAATTGGTAAATTAAAAATTATATTAGCAATAGACATAATTAAAATTATTATTAAAAGTTTATAAATTTAATTAAAAAATATGAAATAAATTATCCCTCGAAAGAAGGCCAAACACTATCCATAAATTTGCCAAGTTTATCTTTTTTAAAAATTTTTTGCATAATAAAAAATATAATCCAAAAAATAATTATAAAAATAATTGCTTCAAGCAATTCAAAAGTTTTATCAAATAAATATCTAATAAATAAATAAATTAACAAGAGAATTATTGAAATTGTCACAGATATAAAATAAATATCTCTTTTTTTATTTTTTAATTTCTTTGATTTTTTCATTTTAAATTATATTTTATGTAATGATTATTATTTTATAAAGTTTTTATTATTATTTAAAATACTAAAATATTGGATGATTCTGTTTTAAATATTTCCTTTCCCTTCATACAATAAGTTTTAGCGTAATATTTTTTTCCAGATTCAAACATATTTCCATTAAGAATAATAGAATCCCCAGTAATACTTTGACTAATTACTAATGAACTATCAGGATATAATAAATCATATCCCCATAAAGAATTTTTAGAAATTATATCAAATTTAATATTATCGCAATCCGAAATAACAGTTAATTTAACCTTCGAAGGAGAACTTTTAGGAGAATTAATTTTTTCCAAATTAACAGAAGTTATTTTATAAGATTTCTTTTTTGGATGATAATTAATTAAATTATTTTTTTTATTAGGGAGAGTATCTTCATAAAGTTTATTTGTTTCTTTTATTCTTGTAATTTCTTCATTAATATCGAAACCCTCTGTTTTTAATTTATCATATATTGCCATGACTTTTTCAACATAATCTGTATCTGCTCCTTCACCACACCCCCAACCATTATATGCCCTTAAAGCTGCATCCCAAGTATCATAATTTCTATATTTTGGATAAGATATAATACAGTTATCTACAATACTCTCAAATTTATTATTATTAATATAAGCCCAACTTTTCTTTACTCCTTCTCCAAAATCATTATATTTTTTCTTTAAAATCATAGCACCACACTCAATATTTTTTTCAGCATTTGTTTCACCTAATTTAATATCTCTAAAATTTCCTAACTTAGAACATACCTCCCCAAAAGTTTTTTTTTGTAATTGCATCAATCCATAAGAACCTTCTTTACTTCTTGAATTAGAATCACAACTTGATTCTTGAATCATTACAGATAATAATAAAATAGGATCAATTTTATTTTCCTTAGCATATTTATTTATATTAAAATAATAATTATAACAATTAGAAGGAATATCTTTATTTCTAACAACATTTATTTTTTCACTTTCTTTATTATTATTATTATTATTTTGATTATTATCTCCATTATTCTTTGACTTTTCCTTCTTCAATTGTATCCTAAATTTCTCAATAGCCAAATTAAAATAAGCTATTCCTCTCTTTAAATAAAGTTCTGCTTTTTGTTTATTGAAAAAGAATTTTTGAATATAATTATCTGTTATCTTATCAATTATTTTTTGATTATTATTCATTTTTTTAATATCTTCAAGTTTAGTTTTACCTAAATAATTTTCATTTAATTTATCAAGAACATTTTTAGTAAGATCTTTAAGAGTTTCATTTGCAGTTGTTTCAAAATTAACAGTATCCCTTACACTTTGAGAATCTAACCAACATTTTAAATTTCCTTTATTATTATCACAACTTCCAACTTCAATCCACTTTGTTCCCTCACCATTTGCATTAGGGTCTGTTCCTTTTCCAGGATTTTCTGTTGAACAAATTCTTGTTATTCCTCTTTTATACAATTCAGGATTAAGTGAAGTTTCAGTGCCTGTTTGTAAATTAGGGCTTGTCAAAAGGCCACTCAACGAAGGAGTTCCAGAAACACACTCTTTCTCTGATTTAATATTTGAATTATTAAATTGATTTTGAATATATTTATCTGAAACATAATTCAACGCAAAAGATGTTGAAACCTGTTTAAATCCGCACTGTTCCTGACCATTAACATTAATACACATTTCTTGATATCCTGAAGGTGCAGTAAAATCAATAGTCTCGTCTGCATATTCTCCTTTAGCAATATAACCTGAACCTTTGCCTGAAGGAGGATTTATAATAGGAATACTTCCATAATAAGAACTTCCTGTCGGGTTTTTCAAATAAACATTGTAATAAACTCCTGTATCTTTTCCTGCATAAATATGAAAAAACATTTTATACTGGGAAGTTGAAGGAATTGTTTTTGTTGTGTATATAGATTCACTAAACCACCCACTAGCCTGAAAAGGAACATCTGGTTCGAGCAATGCATCAAAAAAACTTCCTGAAGTAGGATATCTCGCTGAAACAGATAATTTACAAAAAGTACTTCCAACTTCATCTGTAGAACGAGTTTGAAAAGCCTTGTAAGAATTTGCCGCATAATAATTAGCCATATAATCAACTGATTTCTTTGAATTACTCCAAGCTTCATTTACAAACATATACTCTCCCCCTCCTTTTCCTTTTCTGCTAAAAGAACCTGTCTTAAGATAATCAAAAGCTTTAGGAAGGATTATATCTGAAAGAGGAATTGCCTGTTTCCATAAAAATTCACATAAATAAATACTTTGTATCTCATCACAAATTCCAGTTACTTCTCCAGTATCAAGACTTTTTTGCAAACAATCTCTATGAGCTTGAAAAACACTTAATAAACTATCAACACCTGCTTTAATTCCTGAAAGACAAACTGGAACAACAACTCCTCCATCTGAAGGTTTTCCAAAATTAGGCAAACATAATGCAGCACTTCCAATTATACCTGACTGAATAACATTACTAACAGGATATTTTCCTCCTAAATCACATCTTGAACTAGGACAAATAACAGGGTCACAAACATTAAACAAAAGATTACAATCTTTTGGAGACATAAAATCCTCACACTCAGTCCCTGGAAGATTTGAAACAGGATTTCCAACTTTAATCCTTTCTCCATTAATAGTAATTTGTTTAACTCCAGAAGTGTATTGTTGTGAAGCACTTCTAATAATTTTTGTAGCTTTATTGATTAGATTTTTCATATTCACACCATTAAAACCACCTTGAGCTTTTTCATTAACAATTTCAATACAACTATCATCTGGCTTGCCAATTCCATCTTGCCTATTATTAGCCATAACATTACAAATATAAAAAAAGCTAGGAACAGCTGATTTATCATAAGCACCCATCGTATCTCTTGACAGAGGTTGTGTTGCTACATACCATCCATTTTTAGTATCCAAAGGAACAACTGCTGGAAGCCCTTTGTTTTTCCCAGTCTCCCAATAAATCACTTCAGGATTTTCATATTTATTTTTAAAAGAAGATGCATCAATTTTTTTGAATTCTCCATAAAAAGATTTAATTTCAGATACTTTCCTATTATTTTCATCATCATCTGGAAGATTTTTTCCTTCAGCATCATAAACTTTATTAATTCCATAATTCCCATTCTTATTAGAAACCAAAGTTACAGTATATACAGCACCTTTAAATCTAATTTGTTGATATTTTGTATTTGAAGGAATATCCTTAATACCTCCAGTTTTTGTTGAAGCTCCATCCCAAAACTCATCACTAGTTCCTTTTATCTTAGCAGTTCTAATAGTTCCTTCAAATCCACTTTTAGTTGCCTCTTCATTTTGTTTTTTTAAAAGAGCATATCCTCCAACTTCCCCACTCATTTTTTTTAAAAGATTGTATCTCTTTATCTCAATCTCTTTTCTAACTTCATTACTTAATCCGCTATCTGCTTTAAGAAGATTATTATAAAAATCAATCTTACTAGCATCACCTGAACTTATTTGAGAATTACAATTTCCATCTGTATCTTTATTTTCCCCAAATGCAACATTAATATTTTCTAATTCTTTTCTAGTAATTTTATCCTCTGAATTTGGTTTTTGAGGATTAGTCATATCTTTGGAAATTAAACCCTTCAATAA